>NZ_JABWRA010000046.1:0-52875 GCF_014268705.1 Pseudomonas sp. SWRI179
TGGTGGGATCTTTTCCCTGCCGCAAAACGTCGCGGCTAGGGCCGATGTCGGTGCGGTACTGATCGGCTGGGCCATCACCGCTGTCGGCATGCTCACCCTGGCTTTCGTGTTCCAGACCCTGGCCAATCGCAAACCGGCATTGGACTCGGGCGTGTATGCCTACGCCAAGGCCGGGTTCGGTGACTACATGGGCTTCTCGTCCGCCTGGGGTTACTGGATCAGCGCCTGGATGGGCAATGTCGGTTACTTCGTGCTGCTGTTCAGCACCTTGGGGTATTTCTTCCCGGCGTTTGGCCAGGGCAACACGCCGGTGGCCATCGGCTGTGCATCGTTGCTGTTGTGGGCCGTGCATTTCCTGGTGTTGCGGGGCATCAAGGAGGCGGCGTTCATCAACCTGGTGACCACCGTGGCCAAGGTCGTGCCGCTGTTGATGTTCATCGTCCTGGCCGCCGTGGCCTTCAAGGCCGAGGTGTTCACCCGCGATATCTGGGGCGCGATGAGCCCGGACCTGGGCAGCGTGATGGACCAGGTGCGGCACATGATGCTGGTCACGGTGTTCGTGTTCATCGGTATCGAAGGTGCCAGCGTGTACTCGGCGCGGGCACAGAAACGTGCGGACGTTGGGCGGGCGACGGTGATCGGTTTCCTCGGTGTCCTGGCGTTGCTGGTGCTGGTGAATGTGTTGTCCCTGGGGGTCATGAGCCAGCCGGAATTGGCGCAGTTGCAGAACCCGTCACTGGCCGGCGTGCTGGAGCACATTGTCGGGCCTTGGGGCGCATTGCTGATCAGCCTGGGCTTGGCGGTGTCATTACTGGGGGCGCTGCTGTCCTGGGCGCTGCTGTGCGCCGAGATCCTCTACGCCACCGCCCGGGACAAGACCATGCCGGCATTCCTCACCAAGGAAAATGCCAACCATGCGCCGGTCAATGCGCTGTGGTTGACCAATGGCATGATCCAACTGTTTTTGCTGATCACGTTGTTTTCCGCCGGCACCTACACCAGCCTGATTTATCTGGCCTCATCGATGATCCTGATGCCGTACCTTTGGTCAGCCGCTTATGCGGTGCTGCTGTGCGTCCGTGGGGAAACCTACGAACGAGCCTCGGCCCAGCGCATGAAAGACCTGTGCATAGGTGGCGTGGCCCTGTGCTACGCGGTGTGGCTGCTGTACGCCGGCGGGTTGAAATACCTGCTGCTGTCGGCGTTGTTGTATGCACCCGGAGTGATCCTGTTTGCCCAGGCCAAGTGGGAACAGGGACAGCCCTTGTTCACCGCTGTGGAAAAAGGTGTTTTTGCCTGTGTGCTGTTTGGCGCGGGTGTAGCGGCGTATGGGTTGTACAGTGGGTTTTTGGCGTTGTGAGGTTCACCGTAATGCCGAGGCGAACCCTTGTGGCGAGGGAGCTTGCTCCCGCTGGGCTGCGCAGCAGCCCCCAAAAAAATAGGGCCGCTACGCGCCCCAGCGGGAGCAAGCTCCCTCGCCACAGGGGGCCGTTGAAACTGCTAGTGCATGTCACCACCGGGCCCGATGCGCCCCCAGTTCAGCTGCCGGCAAGGTCCATTGCAGCGGCGTCCCGGTGATTTTCAAGGGCACCTGCAGCCGGTGGGCTGGCCCCCATGGCGTCTGTTCGATCACCAGGCCCTGATCATCCTCTGCCTCGGCTCGCAATGGGCTCGAGTCCCCTGCGCCACGCTCGATCAACAGCTTCGCCGTGCGTGCCAGTGACAGACGTGCCGAGCCGCCATGGCCCGTGTGCAGGCGCCGGGCCAACAGCACCAAGGCGCTGGCCGCCAGCAGATAGCCGGTGCCGTGGTCCAGTGCTTGCACGGGCAGCGGTGTCGGTTTGTCGGTGTGTTTCCAAGCCATGCCGGCTTCGGCAATGCCACTGCTCATCTGCACCAGGCTGTCGAAGCCGCGCCGGTTCTGCCAGGGGCCGCTCCAGCCGTAGGCGTTGAGGCTGACGTCGATCAGGCCCGGAGCCAGTTTACTGCGCTGTTCGGCGCCGTAGCCCAGGCGTTCCAGAGCGTCGGCACGGTAGCCGTGCAGGAGGAGGTCGGTGTCCTTGAGCAATGCCTCGAACGCCGCGCGATCATCGGCTCGATGCAGGTCGAGGCGGGCGCAGCGTTTGCCCAGGGTGACTTCCGGGACCACGCCGGGTTCGTTCCAGGTTGGCGGGTCGATGCGCAGCACGTCGGCCCCGAGGCCGGCGAGGAAGCGGCTGGCGACGGGGCCGGCCAGTACGCGGGTCAGGTCCAGGACCCTGAGGCCCGCCAGTGGCTGGGTCACGGAGCCAGGCCAGGGTTTCTGCTGTCCTCCAGTCGTTTCACTCAGATGCACCAGCGGTTCGGCATTCACTGCCATGCCTTGAGGGTGAGTTTGCCAGGCCTGCCACGAACGCATCTGGGCTGCGCAACCGCCGGCGTCGACCACGGCTTGCTCCAGCTCGGCCTTGTTCCAGCGGGTGACCCTGGCCGCCATGTCGGCGCGGTCGGTGCAGGTGCCGAGGACTTTTTCCGCCGCCAGGCGATGATGCGGCGCGTTGGTGTGCAGGCGAATCCAGCCGTCGGCGCAGGCATAGTCGCCGGCCACCGGATCCCACATCGGCGGCACGCGCCAGCCGATGGGGCGTAGGGAGGTGGCGAACCAGAACGATGCCAGGCGTCGGTCGACTTCGACGGGGGGCAGGCGGCCGGTCTGCTGGTGGATGAGCTCGGCGGTGGCTTGGCCGGCTGCGGCGATGCTGGCGCTGGCCAGCTCCGTGACGGCGAACGCCGAGGGCAGGGCGCCTTCGCCGCTGAAGGTGATCGGGGTCGTGGGCAAGCCGAGCGCGGCTTGCATGGATGTGAGTAGATCTGCCATCGAAAGCCCCTCCTGAACCAGAGGGCGAGCATAGATCAAAAATCCGTTGGGGGCCGCTTTGCGGCCCAGCGGGAGCAAGCTCCCTCGCCACAAGCGCCCTGTGCCTGTTCCGGTCGCGACCAGATCCACAGGTTGCCAAGGCCCATGCCGGCGAGCGCCAGGTAGACCGGCCAGCCGTGGTCGAGCATCACCAACATCAGCCCGGCACACAGCAGCATGCTGGCGCTGGCACCGACCTTGGCCCGGCGCGGGATGACCTTGCCGTTGCGCCAGTTGTGCAGCATCGGCCCGAACAGCCGATGGTTCTCCAGCCAGGCGCTCAGGCGCGGCGAACTGCGGGTCGCGGCCCAGGCGGCCAAGAGGATGAACTCGGTGGTCGGCAGGCCAGGCACGACGATGGCGACCAGGCCGATGGCCAGGCTGGTGTAGGCGAGCAGGGCGAAGAGCAGTTGGGTGAGTTTCGACGGATGGTTCATCAGCGTTTTTCAGTCATACACATTTCCTGTGGGAGCGGGCTTGCTCGCGAAGGCGGTATATCAGCCAACATAACCGTTAACTGACCCACCGCCTTCGCGAGCAAGCCCGCTCCCACACTGGTTTCTGGGTGGACTGCAAGATATGCATCCACCCCTAGATTCCTTGTGCGAATCAGGCCAACTCGGTCGCGTAAGCCTGCTCCAGCAGCACCGTGAAGCGGTTAAAGGCATCCAGCGCGCCTTTGTCCGCCTCGGCTTCCTGTTGTTCGGTGAAGGTCAGGCCATCGAGGGTGCGGGTGAAGGTTTTCCAGCCTTCGGCACGCCCGCCGTCAGGTTCGGCCAGATGCCGGGCGCCGAAGGTTTCGCTCAGCCCCAGGCCTACGGCACGCTTGATCAGGAAGGCGGCGCCGAGCTTCGAACCTTCGGAGACGAACAGCCAGCCCAGGGCTTCGGCCTGGGTCGGGTTTTTCACCGCACCGGCCACCGGCCCAGGGACTTCGGTGTCCAGGTCGGCGAGATCCGCCTTGGCTGCGTCGGCACGGCAGCGGGCTGGCAGGTCGGGGATCAAGGCGGCCAGTTCGGCGTCGTTGTACAGCGCCACCAGTTCTGACTGGAACAGGTACTGGGCGACGACGAAACGGGCGAAGCTGGCCGGGGTGTCGAACGGCGCATGGGCCTTGACCAGCGCATCGAGCTTGCCGTGGGGCTCGTGGGTGATCTGGTTCAGGCGTTGGGAGCGTGAAGCGGGGCGTTGTGTGGTCATGAAAAAATTCCTTCGAGTTGGAACATTGTGGCGAGGGAGCTTGCTCCCGCTCGGTTGCGCAGCGACCGCAAGTTCTTGGGACTGCTGCGCAGTCCAGCGGGAGCAAGCTCCCTCGCCACAGGGCATTTGGCTTGTCGACAAAAATCTTGGTCAGATATCCCAGATCAGGTTCACCGCGAAGTTACGCCCGGGCGCCGTCAGGCGATCGAGGTTGGCGGGGCTCAGCACGGCCGCTTCGCCGACGCTGTCGTAGCCGCGCACGTCATCCCACAGCCAGTATTTCTTGTCGGTGAGGTTGTAGAGGCCGCCGCTGACGGTCACGTCGCCGGTCACCTTGTAGTAACCCGTCAGGTCGAGGATGCCGAAGCCTGGGGTTTTGAATTGGCTGCTCACGCCATCGGGGGAGTTGAAGTTGCTGTCGTCGACGCGGTCCTTTTTCTTGACCAGGGTCCAGCTGAGCAAGGTGCCGAACTGCTCCTGGTCGTAGCCCAGGCCGAACACGCCGGTGAGCGGGTTGATGCTGTTGAGCGGTTCGCCCGTGTCGTTGTTGCGACCGTAGAGGTAGGCCACCGAACCCTGGGTGTAAAGGCCCTTTGGCGCGCCCAGCACGTCCAGGTCCAGGCGCCCCTTGGCTTCGACGCCCTTGATGGTGGCGTGCTTGATGTTGTTGCTCTGGAAGGTCAACTGGTCGGCACCGGGGATGATGGCGTCCTCGTTGATGAAGTCGCGGTACTTGTTGTAGAACACCGCCACGTCGAACGAACCGGAATCGAAACGGCCACGCAGGCCGGTCTCGTAGCCCTGGCTTTTTTCCGGCTCCAGGTCGGGGTTGGGCTCCACGCTATAGCCAGGGTTGGTGTTCTCGAAGCGGCCATACAGGGCCTTGGCGGTGGGGGTGCGGAAACCCTCGGCGTACTGGCCGTACCAGGTATACTCATCGCTCAGGGCGTACGTCACGCCGAACTTGGGCGAGACGCGATGCCAGGTCTTGTCCTTGCCGCTGACTGTACCGCCGCCGGTAGGGTCCACGGTACTGAGGAATTCCTCGGTCAGGTGCGGTTTGAGCCGGGTGTAGTCGTAGCGCAGGCCGGGGGTGAAGGTCCATTTGTCCCAACTGATCTGGTCCTGGGCGAACAGGCTGTAGGTGTTGATGGTCGGGTCGGGGAAGTCACTGGCTTTTGCCAGCACGTCCCGGGTGCTGATGGCGCCCACCGCCGGGCAACCGACGCCGACCGCCAGGCACACGCCATTGCCACTGCGCGAGCCGGTGACTTTCTGTTGCTTGAGGGTGGTGCCGTAGGTCAAGGCGTGGTCGGTGTCGGCGACGCTGAAGGCCTTGTCCAGTTGCGCATCGAAGACCCACTGCTTCTCTTCGTAGAGGGTCTCCCGGGTGCGCAGGACCTGGCGGGTGATGGGGAAATAGAACTCGGCGGTGCTCTGGTCGGTCTTGGCGACCTGGTGATTCAGGCTCCACTTGACGTGATCGGCCAGCAGGCTGTCGAGGGCGAAGCTGTGTTCCAGGCCGAAACGCTCGCGGGTGATGGTGTCGTTGCCGGTGCGCCACTGGTACATGCCGCCGGGCAGCATGGAGGTGGGGATCGTGGGGCGGCCGTTGGAGTAGGGGCCGCCATAGGCGCTTTTCAGGTCGCTGTCGCGGTCGTCCTTGTATTTCTCGTAGACCAGGCCAAGGCGTGCATCATCGTTATAGTTCCAGCCGAGCTTGGCCAGCACGTTGTAGGTGCGCACGTCTTCAGGGTTGGCGGCGGTGCGATCCAGGCCGGTGCCGTTGTGGCTGCCGTAGGATTCGGTTTCGTGGCCGTCACGCTGGCTATAGTGCAGCAAGCCATCGACTGGGCCGCTACGGCCGGCGACGGTGGCGGACTTGAGCCAGCTCTCGTCGGCGGAGCTGTAGCCGGTCTTCAGGCGCGCGCCGACGTCCTCGCCCGGCTTGATGATGTCGTCCGGATCGAGGGTGAAGTAGCTGACGGCACCGCCAATGGCATTGCTGCCGTACAGCACCGAGGCCGGGCCGCGGAGGATTTCCACGCGCTTGATGATTTCCGGGTCGACGTAGTTGCGTTGGGTCTTGGCGTAGGGGCCGTTGAAGAACCCGCCGGGTATTTCCACGCCGTCGACCTGGGTCAGGATCCGATTGCCGTCGATGCCGCGGATGTTGTAGCCGCTGATGCCGCCGCGCTGGCCCGCACCACCCACCGATACGCCCGGTTCATGGCGCACCAGGTCCTTGAGGGTATTGACGTTGTTGCGGTCCAGTGCCTGGCGGTCGTGGACGGTGACCGTGCTCGGTACGCTGGTGATGTCCTGTTCCTGGCGGGTGGCGCTGATGGTCACCTGTTGCAGTTCCAGCGCGCTGCCGCGGCTGCGTTTTTCCAGGACGATGCTGTTGTCGCCCAGCTTGCGATAGCTCAGTTGGGTCCCCGCCAGCAGGCGTTCCAGGGCTTTTTCCGGCGGTAGCGAGCCGTTCACCCCTGGCGACGCGACGCCTTCGGCCAGTTCAGCCGGCAGGCCGACCTGCCAGCCGGTGACCGCGGTGAATGCATTCAGGGCCGAGACCAGGGGTTGCCGGGCGATGGCAAAGGTGTAGTCGCCCATGTTGCGTGCAGGGGGCTGCACGGTGGTGGCGGCCAGGGCGAGCGGCGCGGTGCCGGCCATCAGGATGGCGGCGGTGAGCAGTGACAGCGTGCAAGAAGGGGCAAGAAACCGGCAAGTAAGGCGAGAGGACATCGATAGCGCTCCGTGTCGCATCTGTTATAGGTGCAGATTCGCGTTTATGGATGCGAATCAATTGCATTGGCTATAACGAGACGAACCAGCGAAGCCTATCGAGTAAAAATAATTCTCATTTAGTTCAGGATTACCAGCGCGGGGAATTCCTGTAGGCGCGCCGAGGTGATGTGGGCCAGGGAACGGACCACGTCCAGCGGCTGATCGAGGCGGTAATTGCCGGTCACCGCGACGTTGGCCAATTGTTCGTTGCTGTTGATGATCCAGCCGGGGTAGTAGCGGCGCAGCTCGGCCAGTACCTGGCTCAGCGGCCGGTTTTCGAACACCAGCCGACCCTGGACCCAGGCCAGCTCGGTGCTGGCATCGAGCCGGGCCGGGCGGTCGAAGCCGTTGGGGCCGATGCGGATGCTTTCCCCGGCGGACAAGCGTACATGGGTGTCGTTGCGGGTGGCCCGCAGGTCCACATCGCCGCGCTGCACCTGGACCTGGGCCACACCGTCGAGGTAACGCACGGCGAAGGTGGTGTCGCTGACGCTGGCGGTGACCGGGCCGGCATCGATTTCCAGCGGCAGGGTGCTGTTGCCCGGGACTTCGAAGAAGGCCTCGCCTTTGTACAGGCGCGCCACGTGCCGTTGTTCGTTGAACGTGCTGGAGAAGGCCGAATCGGTGTTGAGCAGGACCTTGGAACCGTCCTCCAATTGCAGGCGCTGGCGCTCACCGACCACGGTCAGGTGATCGGCCTGGAAATGCAGGGGTAGGTCGCTGAAGTTGAACAGGCCGAGAAGCAGAACAGCGGCGGTGGCCAGGGGTTTCCAGTGGTCACGCAGGCGCGACAGGGCGGTGACCTTGGGCGCGGTTTCCAGCCGGCGGGCACTTTCCAGCACCTGCGGGCCGTTCCAGATCGCCTGGGCCCGGGCAAACGCCTCGCCGTGACGTGGATCGGCCGCCAGCCAGGCCTGGAACTGCCGCGTCTGTTCCGCGCTGGGGCTGTCCAGCAGGATCAGCCAGTCCAGCGCCTGCTCCATGGCATGGGCGGTTTCCGGCGTCGGCTCAGGAGAAGGGGAGTAGTCCGTCACGGTGGGTTCTCTTATTAGCGGCCCGCACAAGCTACAAGCCGCAGGCATTAGGAGGCAAGCCTGTACGCAGCGTGAAGTTCATGGGTTGCGCTCAGCCACACCCACACAGATCGCCATGATCAGCTTCAGTTCCTTTTGCACGGTGCTCAGGGATACACCGAGCCGTTCGGCGATTTCCTGGTAACTGTGGCCATGCAGGCGGCTGAGGATGAAGATCTGCTGTTGGCGCGGGCTCAGGGCTTGCAGGCTGACGTCCAGGCGCTCGAGCAGTTGCTGGGCATGGGCGGCGTCCTCGGCACTGCTCTGGGGGGCGACGACGTTGTGGACGACTTCCAGCGGTACGTCGTCCAACAGCGTTCGGGATTGGATGCGCCGGGCACGCAGATGGTCCAGCGCCAGGTTGCGGGCGGTCTGGAAAACAAAGGGTTCGAGGTGCTCGACCGTACGTTCGGCCAACGCTCGGGTGACGCGCAGGTAGGTTTCCTGAAGCAGGTCTTCGGCGGTACTGGGGTTGCTGACCATGCGCTCGAGGGTGCGTAGCAGCGGCGTGCGCTGGGCGAGGAAGACATGATGAAAGCGCGATTGACTCACGGTAGGGCCCGATCCGGTTCGAGAAGATGATAATGCTTATCATCTACATGGTGGGTCAAGCCTTCATTTCACCGGTCCCCTGTAACCCTGTGGGAGCGGGCTTGCTCGCGAAAGCGGTGGATCAGCCACCTTTTTTATTGACTGACACTCCGCTTTCGCGAGCAAGCCCGCTCCCACAAAAAAGCTCAACTGCCGTTTCAGTTACTCGGCGTTACACAACGCCAGGCAGTTATCCAGCATGCGGTTGGAGAAGCCCCATTCGTTGTCATACCAGGCCAGCACCTTGAGCAGCTTGCCGCTGGCCTTGGTGTGGTTGGCGTCGAAGATCGACGACAGCGGGTTGTGGTTGAAATCGCTGGAGACCAGCGGCAGGGTGTTGTAGCCGAGGATCTTCGAATGCTGGCTGGCATGGCGTAGCAGTTCGTTGACTTCTTCGGCCGAGGCTTCGCGCTTGAGCTGCACGGTGAGGTCGACCAGGGAGACGTTGATCACCGGTACGCGCACGGCCATGCCGGTCAGCTTGCCGGCCAGTTCCGGCAGCACCAGGCCCACCGCTTCGGCGGCGCCGGTCTTGCTCGGGATCATGTTCTGGGTGGCCGAACGGGCGCGGTACGGGTCGCTGTGGTAGACGTCGGTCAGGTTCTGGTCGTTGGTGTAGGCATGGATAGTGGTCATCAGGCCGCTTTCGATGCCCAGCTCGCGGTGCAGCACCTGGGCCACCGGGGCCAGGCAGTTGGTGGTGCACGACGCGTTGGAGATGATCTGGTGGGACTGGCGCAGGATGTCATGGTTCACGCCATACACGACGGTGGCATCGGCGCCCTTGGCCGGGGCCGAGATGATCACCTTGCGGGCGCCGGCGCTGATGTGCGCGGCTGCCTTGGCACGGTCGGTAAACAGACCGGTGCATTCGAACACGACGTCGATTTTCTCGGCGGCCCAGGGCAGTTCGGCCGGGTTGCGGATGGCGCTGACCGAGATGCGGTCGCCATTGACCGTCAGGCTCTCATGATCGTGCTGGACGTCGGCATCGAAGGTGCCATGCACGGTGTCGAACTTGAGCAGATGGGCATTGATTGCACTGTCACCCAGGTCGTTGATGGCGACGATCTGCAGGTCGCGACGGTAGCCTTGGGTATACAGTGCACGGAGGACGTTGCGGCCGATGCGGCCAAAACCATTGATTGCGATTCGAAGAGTCATTAACTGCGCCGCCGTCGATTTGTTGTTGGAATTACAAGATTATTCGCATAAAAATAGAAAACAAGCCTTTTTAGTGGCAATATTTTGTTTTATCTACAACGAGTGACCTGAATCAACTGGTCCGAATGGTCAAAAACCGTCTGTCGCCTCGCCTTCCACACAGCGTGCAGCGGGCTTTTGACCAGCATAGACAATCAGGTCGCCACATCCGTTAGCCTGGAGTTCTACACATGCATCCCCGCGTTCTTGAGGTCACCGAACGGCTTATCGCCCGCAGCCGCGCCACGCGTGAGGCTTACCTTGCATTGATCCGTGGTGCGGCCAGCGACGGTCCGATGCGCGGCAAGCTGCAATGCGCCAACTTCGCTCATGGCGTGGCCGGTTGCGGCACCGAAGACAAACACCACCTGCGGATGATGAACGCCGCCAACATCGCCATCGTGTCGTCCTATAACGACATGCTCTCGGCCCACCAGCCTTACGAAACCTTCCCGGAACAGATCAAGAAAGCCCTGCGCGAAATCGGCTCGGTCGGCCAGTTCGCCGGTGGCACGCCGGCGATGTGCGACGGCGTGACCCAGGGCGAGGCGGGGATGGAACTGAGTCTGCCGAGCCGCGAAGTGATCGCGCTGTCCACGGCGGTGGCGTTGTCCCACAACATGTTCGACGGCGCACTGATGCTCGGCATCTGTGACAAGATCGTTCCGGGCCTGATGATGGGCGCGCTGCGCTTCGGTCACTTGCCGACGATCTTCGTGCCCGGCGGGCCGATGGTCTCGGGCATTTCCAACAAGGAAAAAGCCGACGTGCGCCAGCGTTACGCCGAAGGCAAGGCCACCCGCGAAGAGCTGCTGGAATCGGAGATGAAGTCCTACCACAGCCCCGGCACCTGCACCTTCTACGGCACCGCCAACACCAACCAGTTGTTGATGGAAGTGATGGGCCTGCACTTGCCGGGCGCCTCGTTCGTCAACCCGAACACGCCGCTGCGCGATGCACTGACCCGTGAAGCGGCGTTCCAGGTGACGCGCCTGACCAAGCAGAGCGGCAACTTCATGCCCATCGGCGAAATCGTTGACGAGCGCTCGCTGGTCAACTCCATCGTCGCGCTGCATGCCACCGGCGGCTCCACCAACCACACCCTGCACATGCCGGCCATTGCCATGGCGGCGGGTATCCAGCTGACCTGGCAGGACATGGCCGACCTCTCCGAGGTGGTGCCGACCCTGAGCCACGTCTACCCGAACGGCAAGGCCGACATCAACCACTTCCAGGCGGCGGGCGGCATGTCGTTCCTGATCCGTGAATTGCTGGAAGCCGGTTTGCTCCACGAAAACGTCAACACCGTGCTCGGTCACGGCCTGAGCCGCTACACCCAGGAGCCGTTCCTCGAGGACGGCGAGCTGGTATGGCGCGACGGTCCGATCGAAAGCCTCGACGAAAACATCCTGCGCCCGGTGGCCCGCGCCTTCTCGCCAGAAGGCGGGTTGCGGGTGATGGAAGGCAACCTTGGCCGTGGCGTGATGAAGGTTTCGGCCGTGGCCTTGGAAAACCAGGTGGTCGAGGCCCCGGCCATGGTCTTCCAGGACCAACAGGACCTGGCGGACGCGTTCAAGGCCGGCCTGCTGGAGAAAGATTTTGTCGCGGTGATGCGCTTCCAGGGCCCGCGCTCCAACGGCATGCCGGAGCTGCACAAGATGACGCCATTCCTCGGTGTGCTGCAGGATCGCGGCTTCAAAGTGGCGCTGGTGACCGACGGGCGCATGTCCGGCGCATCGGGGAAAATTCCGGCGGCCATCCATGTCAGCCCGGAAGCGTATGTCGGTGGTGCGTTGGCCCGGGTGCAGGAGGGCGATATCATCCGTGTCGATGGCGTCAAAGGCACCTTGGAACTGAAGGTGGACGCCGAAGAATTTGCCGCGCGCACGCCGGCCAAGGGCCTGTTGGGCAACAACATCGGCACTGGTCGCGAGCTGTTCGGTTTCATGCGCATGGCCTTCAGCTCGGCGGAGCAGGGCGCCAGCGCCTTCACTTCTGCCCTGGAGACGCTTAATTGAAACTGGCTTTGGTCGGTGACATCGGTGGGACCAACGCACGCTTCGCGCTGTGGAAAAATCACACCCTGGAAAACATCCAGGTGCTGGCCACGGCGGATTACGCCTGCCCGGAAGATGCCATCGAGGTTTACTTGAGTGGCATGGGCCTGAAGCCGGGCGCCATCGGTTCGGTGTGCCTGTCGGTGGCCGGTCCCGTGAGCGGCGATGAGTTTCGTTTTACCAACAATCACTGGCGCCTGAGCAACCTGGCGTTCTGCGAAAGGTTGCAGGTGGAGAAGCTGTTGCTGGTCAACGACTTCTCGGCCATGGCCCTGGGCATGACCCGCTTGCGTCCCGATGAATACCGAGTCGTGTGCGAAGGCACCCCGGAGCCGATGCGTCCGGCGGTGGTGATCGGGCCAGGCACCGGGCTGGGCGTCGGTACGCTGTTGGATCTGGGTGAGGGCCGGTTCGCCGCGTTGCCAGGGGAGGGCGGCCATGTCGACCTGCCCATGAGCAGCCCGCGGGAAACCCAGTTGTGGCAGCACATCTACAACGAGATCGGCCACGTCAGCGCCGAAACCGCTTTGAGCGGCAGCGGTTTGCCTCGGGTGTACCGGGCCATTTGCGCCGTGGACGGCCATGTGCCGGTGCTCGATACCCCCGAATCCATCACCGCGGCCGGCCTGGCTGGCGACCCAATCGCTTTGGAAGTGCTGGAGCAGTTCTGTCGCTGGCTGGGGCGCGTGGCGGGCAACAATGTGTTGACGCTGGGCGGACGCGGCGGCGTCTACATCGTCGGTGGCGTGGTCCCGCGCTTTGCCGATTTCTTCCTCGAAAGCGGTTTCGCCAAGTGCTTCGCCGACAAGGGTTGCATGAGCGATTATTTCAAGGGCATTCCGGTCTGGCTGGTGACCGCGCCATACTCCGGCCTGATGGGCGCGGGCGTGGCGTTGGAGCAATCCGCCGCTGTTTGAAGTGAAATGTGGTCTCTTGTGGGAGCGGGCTTGCTCGCGAAGGCGGTGTGTCAGACAACAAAAAAGTTGAATGACACACCGCCTTCGCGAGCAAGCCCGCTCCCACAGGGGGGCGCAGTGTGTTTGTAGAACCCGTCCATCAGGCATAATCGCCCCCATCCAAACAACAAGGACGAGGCCCGTGAGTTCAGTAAACAAATCGATTTTGTTGGTCGACGACGACCAGGAGATTCGCGAGCTGCTGGACACCTACCTCAGCCGTGCGGGTTTCCACGTGCGGACCACGCCCGACGGCGCCGGGTTTCGCCAGGCGTTGAACGATGCACCGAGCGACCTGGTGATCCTCGATGTCATGCTGCCCGATGAAGACGGCTTCAGCCTTTGCCGCTGGGTTCGCCAGCACCCGCGCCAGGCGCATGTGCCGATCATCATGCTCACCGCCAGTTCCGACGAGGCCGACCGGGTCATCGGCCTTGAGCTGGGCGCCGATGATTACCTGGGCAAACCCTTCAGCCCGCGTGAGTTGCAGGCGCGCATCAAGGCGCTGCTGCGCCGGGCACAATTCGGCCAGGAACGCGCCGGCGGCGAAGTGCTGGCCTTCGATGAATGGCGGCTGGACATGGTCAGCCATCGGCTGTTCCATACCGACGGTGAAGAAGTGATTCTCTCCGGTGCCGACTTCGCTTTGCTCAAGTTGTTTCTCGACCATCCCCAGGAAATCCTCGACCGCGACACCATTGGCAACGCGACCCGTGGCCGTGAGCTGATGCCCCTGGACCGGATCGTCGACATGGCGGTCAGCCGCTTGCGCCAGCGCCTGCGGGACACCGACAAGCCGCCGCGGCTGATTCGCACGGTGCGGGGCAGCGGTTACCAGTTGGCGGCCAGTGTGGTTGCCAGCAATGGTCATTGACGGGATCAAGAAAATCGCCCGGCGGGTACCGGTGCCGCGCTCGTTGCTGGGCCGGATGTTGTTGCTGACTTTGCTGGTGGTGCTGTTCGCCCAAACCCTGTCCAGCCTGATCTGGGTTTCGCAATTGCGCGCCACCCAACTCGAAGGCCTGGTCACCAGCGCTCGCAGCCTGGCCCATTCGATGACCGCCAGCGTCAGTTATTTGCGCTCGCTGCCCGTGGCGTACCGGCCGTTGGTACTGGACCAGTTGCGCAGCATGGGCGGCACGCGGTTCGTCGTCACCCTCAACGACAAACCCCTGGGCATGGACGTGCTGCCGGTGACGCCGCGCAAGCAGGCGGTGCTCACGGCCGTGGATGAAGTGCTGCGCCGCTCCTTGGGTCATAACGCCGACATCTCGGTGACGTTCGTCAGCCCCGACGACCTGCGGATTTTCAATGCCGGGCTCAAGCTCGATGAACTGCCTCGTTCGTGGGCCCACTATGCCCTGACGCTGGAGCCGGTAAATCCACCGGTGCTGGTCACGCAGATCCAGATGGCGCCGGGGGAATGGTTGTACATCGCCTCGCTGCTGCCCGAACCGTACACCAGCCTCGAAGAGCAAGACCTGCCCAAGCAACAGGTTGGTTTCATCGTGCTCACCAGCAGCCTGTTGTTGCTGTTCATCGGCTTGCTGGTGCACTGGCAGAGCCGGCCCCTCAAGCGATTGGCGCGGGCCGCGCGGGACATGTCCCTGGGCGCCGAAGTGGAGCCGGTGGCCGAGGGCGGCGGCAGCGAAGTGGTGGAAGTGGGGCGGGCGTTCAATGCCATGCGCGAACGCATCAGCCGTTACCTGACGGAGCGCAGCCAGTTGTTCAGCGCGATTTCCCACGACTTGCGCACACCGATCACCCGATTGCGGCTGCGGGTCGAGCTGCTGGAGGACGAAAACCTGCAAGCCAAGTTCGGCCGTGACCTGGATGAACTGGAGCTGCTGGTCAAAGGCGCGCTGCAATGCGTCAAGGACACCGACATCCACGAGAACATCGAGCCGGTGGACCTCAATCATGTGCTCGATTGCCTGGTCGAGCCTTACCTGGCGCCCAACGGCAACGGCCGGGTGACCCAGGATGGCCGGGCGCTGGCGCCATATCCCGGCAAGCCGCTGGCCCTCAAGCGTTGCATCGGCAACCTGATCGACAACGCCTTGAAATACGGGCAGAACGCCCACCTGCACATCGATGACGATGAAACCGCCTTCATCCTCCACGTCGACGACGAAGGCCCCGGGGTGCCGGAACAGCGCCTGGAGCAAGTCTTCGAGCCGCATTTCCGCCTCGCCGGGCAACAGCAGGGCTATGGCCTGGGCCTGGGCATCGCCCGCAACATCGCCCACAGCCATGGCGGCGAGGTGAGCCTGCAGAACCTTCGTGAAGGGGGGTTGCGGGTGACGTTGCAGTTGCCTCGTAGTGTGGATTAATAGACCGCGTTATCGTTCTTCGCGAGCAAGCCCGCTCCCACATTGGTCCTCATTGGACACAGATATTGTGTTCGACACAGATCCCCTGTGGGAGCGGGCTTGCTCGCGAATACGTCAGTAGCCTCGACGCATGCCGCAGGGGAGTGTCACAAGTCGGTGACATAACTCGCCCCTTTCGTTACCTGCCACCCACCCTCCCTTGTTTAGACTCCCTGCGTCAAAACAACAAAAAAGGTACTCCGATGGACACCTTCCAACCGGCCTTCAGCAGTTGGCTGAATGCCCCTGTCCACCAGCGTTGGCTCGCCGATGAAGGCGTGCGGCTGCTGGCGTTCGCCAAGGCCTCGAAGCTGCCGGACGGCTTTGGCAACCTGGATGAGCTTGGGCGCCTTCCGGCCGATGCCCGGGCCGAAACCATGAACACCGCGCGCATGACCCACAGCTTCGCCATGGCCCATATCCAGGGCTTGCCGGGTTTCGCCGAGCTGGTGGACCACGGTATCCAGGCCCTCAATGGCCCCTTGCGCGATGCCGAGCACGGTGGCTGGTTCGCCACGTCGCAACCCGATGCGGACAGCACCGGCAAAGCCGCCTACCTGCATGCCTTCGTCGCCCTGGCGGCCAGTTCCGCGGTGGTGGCCCAGCGTCCCGGCGCCCCTGCATTGCTGGACGAAGCGGTGCGGATCATCGACGCGCATTTCTGGTGTGAGGAGGAGGGCGCCATGCGCGAATCCTTCAACCGCGACTGGCGCGAGGAAGAGGCCTATCGCGGTGCCAACAGCAACATGCACGCCACCGAAGCCTTTCTCGCCCTGGCCGATGCCACCGACGATCCGCGTTGGCTGGCCCGCGCCCTGCGCATCGTCGAGCGGGTGATCCATGACCATGCCGCCGCCAACGACTACTTGGTGGTGGAGCATTTCGACCGCCATTGGCAGCCACTGCGCGACTACAACCAGGACAATCCCGCCGATGGTTTTCGCCCCTACGGCACCACGCCCGGCCACGGTTTCGAATGGGCGCGGTTGTTGCTGCACCTTGAAGCGGCGCGGGTGCAGATTGGCATGCTGACCCCGGGTTGGCTGGCCCAGGACGCGCAAAAACTCTTCGACCAAAACTGCCGCCACGGCTGGGACGTCGATGGTGCGCCGGGCATTGTCTACACCCTGGACTGGGACAACCGCGCCGTGGTTCGCCACCGTCTGCATTGGGTCCACGCCGAAGCGGCGGCGGCGGCCAGCGCCTTGCTCAAGCGCACCGACGAGGCGAAATACGAAGCCTGGTATCGGCGTTTCTGGGAGTTCTGTGACAAACATTTCATCGATCGCTGCAACGGCAGCTGGCATCACGAACTCGATCCGCAAAACCGTCCCAGCGCCGACATCTGGCCGGGCAAGCCGGACCTGTATCACGCCTGGCAGGCGGTCCTGATTCCGCGCCTGCCCCTGGCACCGAGCATGGCGTCAGCCCTGGCGCGGTTATCCAGCCCTGCGCCTGTGTAACCATGTCGTGACATTTGCACGTCCCTTCGTTACCTGCGAAGGGATTCCCTCTGATTAGAATCCATGCAGCGCAAGCTCCAGACTTGCATGCATAACAACAAGAAAGGTAATTCTAGATGAATGCGATTTCTCGCCTCGCTACTGTCATTTCTCTTGCTTCCCTGCTTCCCGTCGCAGCATTTCCCGTCACTACCCTTGCCGCCGAATCCAAAGGTTCCGTGGAAGTCGTCCACTGGTGGACGTCGGGTGGCGAAAAAGCCGCGGTCGATGTGCTCAAGGCCCAGGTAGAAAAAGACGGCTTTACCTGGAAGGACGGCGCTGTCGCCGGCGGTGGTGGTTCCACTGCCATGACCGTACTCAAGAGCCGTGCCGTGGCCGGCAACCCACCGGGTGTCGCCCAGATCAAGGGCCCGGACATCCAGGAGTGGGCGTCCACCGGGCTGCTCGACACCGACATCCTCGAGGACGTCGCCAAGGCCGAGAAGTGGGACAGCCTGCTCGACAAGAAAGTCTCCGATACCGTGAAGTACGAAGGTGACTACGTCGCCGTGCCGGTGAACATTCACCGCGTCAACTGGCTGTGGATCAACCCGGAAGTCTTTAAGAAAGCCGGCATCACCAAGAACCCGACCACCCTTGAAGAATTCTATGCGGCTGGCGACAAGCTCAAGGCCGCGGGTTTCATTGCGCTCGCCCACGGCGGTCAACCTTGGCAGGACAGCACCGTGTTCGAAGCCGTGGTGCTCTCGGTCATGGGGGCCGATGGCTACAAGAAGGCCCTCGTCGACCTGGACAACAAGGCCCTGACCGGTCCGGAAATGGTCAAGGCGCTGACCGAGCTGAAGAAAGTCGCGACCTACATGGACGCCGACGGCAAGGGCCAGGACTGGAACCTCGAAGCGGCCAAGGTCATCAACGGCAAGGCCGGCATGCAGATCATGGGTGACTGGGCCAAGAGCGAGTGGACCGCCGCGAAGAAAGTCGCCGGCAAGGACTATGAGTGCGTGGCCTTCCCGGGCACCGACAAGGCCTTCACCTACAACATCGACTCCCTGGCGGTGTTCAAGCAGAAGGACGCAGGCACTGCGGCGGGCCAGCAGGATATCGCCAAGGTCGTGCTGGGTGAGAACTTCCAGAAAGTCTTCAGCATCAACAAGGGCTCGATCCCGGTGCGTAACGACATGCTCGGCGACATGGCCAAGTACGGTTTCGATTCCTGCGCCCAGACCGCGGCCAAGGACTTCCTGACGGACGCCAAGTCCGGCGGCCTGCAGCCGAGCATGGCGCACAACATGGCGACCACGCTGGCGGTACAGGGTGCGTTCTTCGATGTGGTGACCAACTACATCAACGACCCGAAAGCCGACCCGGCCGATGCAGCCAAGAAATTGGGTGCAGCGGTTCAGTCAGCCAAGTAATTAGCGCCGCGGTCCCTTTGTGGGAGCGGGCCTGTGGGAGCAAAGCTTGCTCGCGATGAACGGTAACGCGGTCATTCGAAAGACCGAGGTGCCTTCATCGCGAGCAAGCTCAGCTCCCACACAAGCTCGCTCCCGCACAGGGAATGTTCTGTAGTCTTTTTTCCCTTGTACTGGATCTTCCCATGAGTTCTGTTGCTGTGTTCAGCAAGGCCTCGCCGTTCGATGCATTGCAGCGCTGGCTCCCGAAACTGGTGCTGGCGCCGAGCATGTTCATCGTTCTGGTGGGCTTCTATGGCTATATCTTGTGGACGTTCGTCCTGTCGTTCACCACTTCGACGTTCCTGCCGAACTACAAATGGGCAGGCTTGGCGCAGTATGCGCGGCTGATGGACAACGACCGCTGGTGGGTGGCGAGCAAGAACCTGGCGCTGTTCGGCGGCCTGTTCATTGGCATCACCCTGGTGATCGGCGTGCTGCTGGCCGTGTTCCTGGACCAGCGCATTCGTCGCGAAGGTTTCATCCGCACCATTTACCTGTACCCGATGGCGCTGTCGATGATCGTCACCGGTACGGCCTGGAAATGGCTGCTCAACCCGGGCATGGGCCTGGACAAATTGTTGCGTGACTGGGGCTGGGAAGGCTTCCGCCTGGATTGGCTGATCGACCCGGACCGCGTGGTGTACTGCCTGGTGATCGCGGCGGTGTGGCAGGCCTCGGGTTTCATCATGGCGATGTTCCTGGCCGGCCTGCGGGGCGTCGACCAGTCGATCATCCGTGCCGCACAGATCGATGGCGCGAGCATGCCGCGCATCTATTGGAAAGTGGTGCTGCCGAGCCTGCGCCCGGTGTTCTTCAGCGCCGTGATGATCCTGGCACACATCGCGATCAAGAGCTTCGACCTGGTGGCGGCGATGACAGCCGGTGGCCCGGGTTATTCCTCCGACCTGCCTGCCATGTTCATGTATTCGTTCACCTTCAGTCGCGGCCAGATGGGCATGGGCTCGGCCAGTGCAATCCTGATGCTCGGTGCGATCCTCGCGATCATCGTGCCTTACCTGTACTCCGAGCTGAGGACCAAGCGTCATGACTAGTCTCGCTGCCAAACCTTCCATCAGCCTGAGTCGCATCGCGATCTACGCGGTGCTGATCCTCGCCGTGCTGCTTTACCTGGTGCCGTTGGTGGTCATGCTGTTGACCAGCTTCAAGACGCCGGAAGACATCAGCACCGGCAACCTGCTGAGCTGGCCGACCGTGGTCAGCGGCATCGGTTGGGTCAAGGCCTGGGCCACGGTCGACGGCTACTTCTGGAACTCGATCAAGATCACCGTCCCGGCGGTGCTGATCTCCACCGCCATCGGTGCCTTGAATGGCTACGTGTTGTCGATGTGGCGCTTCCGCGGTTCGCAGCTGTTCTTCGGCCTGTTGCTGTTCGGCTGCTTCCTGCCGTTCCAGACCGTCCTGCTGCCGGCCTCGTTCACCCTTGGCAAGATGGGCCTGGCCAGCACCACCACCGGTTTGGTGTTCGTGCACGTGGTCTACGGCCTGGCATTCACCACGCTGTTCTTCCGCAACTACTACGTCAGCATTCCCGATGCGCTGGTGAAGGCGGCGCGACTGGACGGTGCGGGTTTCTTCACCATTTTCCGGCGGATCATCCTGCCAATGTCGACCCCGATCATCATGGTTTGCCTGATCTGGCAGTTCACGCAGATCTGGAACGACTTCCTGTTCGGCGTGGTGTTCTCCAGCGGTGATTCTCAACCCATCACCGTGGCGCTGAACAACCTGGTCAACACCAGTACCGGGGCCAAGGAATACAACGTGGACATGGCGGCGGCGATGATCGCCGGGCTGCCGACCCTGCTGGTCTATGTGGTGGCAGGCAAGTATTTCGTGCGCGGCCTGACGGCCGGCGCAGTCAAGGGGTAATCATGGCAACGCTTGAACTTCGCAATGTAAACAAGACCTATGGTGCCGGCCTGCCGGACACCCTGAAGAACATCGAGTTGTCGATCAAGGACGGTGAGTTCCTGATCCTCGTCGGCCCTTCGGGCTGCGGCAAGTCAACGCTGATGAACTGCATCGCCGGCCTGGAGAGCATCACCGGCGGCGCGATCATGATCGGTGACCAGGATGTCAGCGGCATGAGCCCGAAGGATCGCGACATCGCCATGGTGTTCCAGTCCTACGCGTTGTATCCGACCATGAGCGTGCGCGAGAACATCGAGTTCGGCCTGAAAATCCGCAAGATGAAACAGTCGGACATCGACGAAGAAGTCAACCGCGTGGCCAAGCTGCTGCAGATCGAGCACTTGCTCAATCGCAAGCCTGGCCAGCTTTCCGGCGGCCAGCAACAGCGCGTGGCCATGGGCCGGGCCCTGGCGCGGCGGCCGAAGATCTACCTGTTCGATGAACCGCTGTCCAACCTCGACGCCAAGCTGCGGGTCGAGATGCGCACCGAAATGAAGCTGATGCACCAGCGCCTGAAGACCACCACGGTCTACGTCACCCACGACCAGATCGAAGCCATGACCCTGGGCGACAAAGTTGCGGTGATGAAGGACGGGATCATCCAGCAGTTCGGCACGCCGAAAGACATCTACACCAACCCGGCCAACCTGTTCGTGGCGAGCTTCATCGGTTCGCCGCCGATGAACTTCATCCCGCTGCGCCTGCAACGCAAGGACGGTCGCCTGCTGGCACTGCTCGACAGCGGCCAGGCCCGTTGCGAGCTGCCGTTGGGCATGCAGGACGCCGGCCTGGAAGACCGCGAAGTGATTCTTGGCATGCGTCCGGAACAGATCGCGTTGGCCGGTAGCGAGCCCAATGGTTTGCCGACCATTCGCGCGGAAGTCCAGGTCACCGAGCCTACCGGGCCGGACACCCTGGTATTCGTCAACCTCAACGACACCAAGGTCTGCTGCCGCCTGGCGCCGGACGTGGCACCGCAGCCCGGGGAAACCCTGACGCTGCAATTCGATCCGTCGAAAGTGCTGCTGTTCGACGCCCAGTCCGGCGAACGCCTGGGTGCGGCCGGCCAGCCGCAAACCGATGCCCGAAGCGCCAACGTAGCGCAGTTCAAAGGTCGGTGAAGAACGAGTGTGGGAGGGCGCTTGTGGGAGCAAAGCTTGCTCGCGATGAACGATAACGCGGTCATTCGAAAGACCGAGGTGCTTTCATCGCGAGCAAGCTCAGATCCCACAAAAGCTCTCTCCCACTGGAAAGGAGTATGCGGTGGATGGGGACATCCACCGCAATCGTTGTAAACCGCGTTAGATAAAAACAGTTAATAACAATAAATAAAGACGAGGATGTAGGGATGAAAAAGCAAAAAAACGCCCAGCGTATCTGCCAGTTGTCAGCCGTTGCGGCGATGATGCTGGCCGGTAGCGCACACGCAGCCGACGCGTTCAGCGCCGATTCGCAGTGGATGACGGGCGACTGGGGCGGTGAACGGACCAAGCTGATCGAGCAAGGTATCGATATCAAGGCGGATTTCGTCGGTGAGATGGGTGCCAACCTCCACGGCGGCTACAACGATGACAAGACCGCGCGCTGGTCCCAGCAGTTTGGCCTGGGCGTCGCGCTCGACCTGGAAAAACTGGCAGGCTGGGGCGATACGGAAGCCAAGATCCAGTTCACCCGACGTGACGGTCGCAACATCTCCAACGACCGCATCGGTGATCCACGCGCCGGTACCCTCAGTTCTTCCCAGGAAGTCTGGGGCCGTGGGCAAACCACGCGTCTGACCCAGTTGTGGATCAAGCAGAAATACTTCGACAGCAAACTGGATGTCAAAGCCGGTTATTTCGGTGAAGGCGAAGACTTCAACACCTTCCCGTGCGAATTCCAGAACCTGGCGTTCTGCGGTTCACAAGCGGGTAACTGGGCGACCGGCATCTGGTACAACTGGCCGATCATGCAGGCGGCGATTCGCGTCAAATACAACCTCACGCCTGAGCTCTATGCGCAAATCGGCGCCTACAACCAGAACCCTTCGCAGCTGGAAAACAACAACCGCTACAAACTCAGCGGCAGCGGTACCAAGGGTACCCTGATACCGGTCGAGTTGGTCTGGTCGCCGAAGATCAATAACCTGCCGGGTGAATACCGTGTTGGTTACTACAAAAGTACAGCCAAGGCCGATGACGTCCGTGAAGACGAGGATGGCAACGACGCCGCGACCACCGGCAACGCCTATCGCAGCCACAGCAGCAAGGACGGCTACTGGCTCGTCGTGCAGCAACAGCTCACCAGCCACAACGGTGATGCTTCGCGCGGCCTGAACATCGCCGCCAACGCCACTTTCCACGACAAGGAAACCAACGTCGTCGACAACTACCAGTCGTTGATGTTCGTGTACAAGGGGCCGTTCGATGCTCGTCCAAAAGACGATGTCGGCATCGGCTTCTCGCGTATCCATGTCAACGAAGACGTGAAGAAAAACTCCGAACTGGTCAACGCCGCCAATGGCGTCACCGACTACGACGATCCGCTGTTCGCGCCACTGCGTAGCACTGAGTACAACTACGAGATCAACTACGGTTTCCACGTCACCAACTGGCTGACCGTGCGTCCGAACCTGCAATACATCACTCACCCAGGTGGTGTGGATGAAGTCGACAACGCGCTGGTGGCCGGCCTGAAAATTCAGTCGGTGTTCTAACGCTGTTGCGATAAGCTCCTCTCTATGTGCGCATATTTGCGGACGGCCAAGGCTGTCCGCTTTTTTTTGCGGAGGTGGCTGACACTGAACCTGTGGCGAGGGAGCTTGCTCCCGCTGGGTTGCGAAGCGACCCCAAAGCCATTCACTGCGGTGTGTCCGCCAGACCGTATTTACCTCGTTTGCGACTGCTTCGCAGCCGAGCGGGAGCAAGCTCCCTCGCCACAAAAGCAAGCGTTGCAAACAGATGAGCTATTCAATGATTTCCAGGACCGCGGCCCATGCATGAGCATCCGCTACAACGCTTTTTCAGATCCTTGCGCGAGCGCCCGGTATTCGCGTGGGAGCGCTATCGGCAGCGCGATGTGCTAGTGATCGATCACCCGTTGTGCCAGGCGGTGTTCAGTCGCCAGGGCGCGCAGTTGCTGCACTTCCAGCCGCGCGGCCAGAAGCCCTGGTTGTGGTGCGCGGCCAAGTGGCCGCAAGTCGGGGCGATACGCGGCGGGGTGCCGGTGTGCTGGCCGTGGTATGGACGTCATCCCAGCGAAAACGCCTGGCCGTCCCACGGTTGGGCGCGGTTGATCGATTGGAAACTGCTGGACAGCCGCAGTGATGAAGAGGGCGTGCATTTGCACTGGCAGCTGCAACTGTGCGACTGGCAAGTGGACCTGCATGCAGACTTGGGTGAACGCATGGAGCTGCGCTTGAGCACCGAGCACCAGGACAGCCTGCCGTGCCAGTTGAGCCAGGCTTTGCACGCTTACTGGCGTATTGGCGATGTCGGCGAGGTAGCGCTGTCTGGGCTCGAAGGCGCCCAGGGTTACGACCAGTTGAGCCGCGAAGCTTGCCAGCAGGAAGGCGAGTTACGGGTCGAGGGCGGCTGTCAGCGAGTGTTCCAGCATGAAGGCGAATTGCAGCTCAAGGACCACGCCTGGCAGCGCGAATTGTGCATCGACACCGGTGACAGCGCCGACACCGTGGTCTGGCATCCCGGCACCCGGCCGCTGTTGGGGGTGAGTTGGGATGAGGTCAACGAGTTTGTCTGTGTCGAAGCGGCCAGTGGCGGCACCGACAGCCTGTGCCTGGCGCCGGGGGAGCGGGCGCACTTGAGTTTGCAGGCGTGGGTGGGGGCTTAGGCCAGGATCTCTGGTGTGGCGGCTGGCCCCTTCGCGAGCAGGCTCGCTCCCACATTGGATCTTTGGTGTTCACAAAACCCCTGTGGGAGCGAGCCTGCTCGCGAAGACGGACTACCAGACGCTAGAGATTCTGGACCGAATCAGTTGAACTCATCCCCCACCGGATACCGGCTGGCATTCAGGCTTTCCTTGATCTTGCGCAGGTGCGGCTGGAAGTCCACGCCCCGGCGCAGGGTCATGCCGGTGGCGAGCACGTCCAGCACGGTGAGCTGGATGATCCGCGAGGTCATCGGCATATAGATGTCAGTGTCTTCGGGCAGGGGAATGTTCAGGCTCAGGGTGCTGGCCTTGGCCAGCGGCGAACCTTCGGCGGTCAGGCCCAGCACCGACGCGCCGTTTTCCCGGGCGATGCGTGCCACTTCCACCAGCTCGCGGGTGCGGCCGGTGTAGGAAATGATCACGAACAGTTCGCCGGTATGGGCCACCGACGCGATCATGCGCTGCATCAGCACGTCGGCGTGGGCGGTCACCGCCAGGTTGAAGCGAAAAAACTTGTGCTGGGCATCCAGGGCCACCGGGGCGGAGGCGCCGAGGCCGAAGAAGTGGATCTGCCGGGCCTGGATCAACAGGTCCACGGCGCGGCTGATCAAATTGGGATCAAGGGCCTGGCAGGCGCTGTCCAATGAGGCAATGGCGCTGCCAAAGATCTTGCGGGTATAGGCTTCAGGGTTGTCGTCGGCTTCCACTGCGCGGCTTACATAAGCGGCGCCGCTGGCCAGGCTCTGGGCCAATTGCAGCTTGAGTTCCGGGTAGCCGCTGACGCCGAACGAGCGGCAGAAGCGGTTGACGGTCGGTTCGCTGACCGAAGCCGCCTGGGCGAGGGCGGCGATGCTGAAGCGGGTGGCCTGCTGCGGGTTGAGCAGGATGATCTCGGCCACCTTGCGTTCGGCCTTGTTCAGGTCTTCAAGGCGACTCTGGATCTGTTCCAGTAGATTTCGCACGCGGTCCATACAAGATTCCTAGGAAGACGGGTCTTTGATACGACCCTTTGCGGTGGCCTATCCTACTGATGGCTCCGGCGGACCACCACTCGGAATCGGTATTTTCGAAAAATGTTGTGGTTATTACTACATTTTTCCTTGAGTGATACCTTGAAAAAAGGTATTTGTAGTTTAACTTGATAAAAGAACAAACATCATGCCTTCGATTACGGTTGAACCGTGCACCTTTGCCTTGTTCGGCGCGTTGGGCGATCTGGCCCTGCGCAAGCTCTTTCCTGCCCTGTATCAACTCGATGGCGCTCAACTGTTGCACGAGGACACGCGGATCATAGCGCTGGCCCGTGAACCCGGCGGCGAGCAGCAGCACCTGGCATTCATTGCCGCCGAGCTGCGTCGCTACGTGGGGGAAAAAGACGTGGACGAAGCCGTGCTCGAGCGCTTCCTGGCACGTTTGACCTATCTGCACGTGGATTTCCTCAAGGCCGACGATTACGTTGCCCTGGCCGAAGCGGCCGGTTCGGCCCAGCAGGTCATTGCCTATTTCGCCACCCCGGCGGCGGTGTATGGGGCGATCTGCGAGAACCTGGCGAAGGTCGGCTTGAGCGAAAATACCCGCGTCGTCCTGGAAAAACCGATCGGCTCGGACCTTGAGTCGTCGCGCAAGGTCAACGACGCCGTGGCGCAGTTCTTCCCGGAAAACCGTACCTATCGCATCGACCATTACCTGGGCAAGGAAACGGTCCAGAACCTGATCGCGTTGCGGTTCGCCAACAGCCTGTTCGAGACCCAGTGGAACCAGAACTACATCTCCCACGTGGAAATCACCGTGGCCGAGAAGGTCGGTATCGAGGGCCGCTGGGGTTATTTCGACAAGGCCGGCCAACTGCGGGACATGATCCAGAACCACCTGCTCCAGCTGTTGTGCCTGATCGCCATGGATCCTCCGGCCGACTTGTCCGCCGACAGCATCCGCGACGAGAAGGTCAAGGTGCTCAAGGCCTTGGCCCCGATCAGCCCGGAAGGCCTGACCACCCAGGTGGTGCGCGGCCAGTACATCGCCGGCCACAGCGAAGGCAAGGCGGTGCCTGGCTACCTCGAAGAACCCAATTCCAACACCCAGAGCGACACCGAGACGTTCGTCGCCCTGCGCGCCGACATCCGCAACTGGCGTTGGGCTGGGGTGCCGTTTTACCTGCGTACCGGCAAGCGCATGCCGCAGAAGCTGTCGCAGATCGTCATTCACTTCAAGGAACCGTCCCACTACATCTTCGCCCCCGAGCAGCGCTTGCAGATCAGCAACAAGCTGATCATCCGCCTGCAACCGGACGAAGGGATTTCCTTGCGGGTGATGACCAAGGAGCAGGGCCTGGACAAGGGCATGCAATTGCGCAGTGGTCCGCTGCAACTCAACTTCTCCGACACCTATCGCAGCGCACGTATCCCCGATGCCTACGAGCGGTTGTTGCTGGAAGTCATGAACGGCAATCAGAACCTGTTTGTCCGTAAAGATGAAATTGAAGCCGCGTGGACGTGGTGTGACCAGTTGATCGCCGGGTGGAAGAAGTCCGGCGATGCGCCCAAGCCGTATGCGGCCGGGTCGTGGGGGCCGATGAGCTCCATTGCACTGATCACGCGGGATGGGAGGTCGTGGTATGGCGATATCTGATGTGAAACTGCCGCAGGGCGTCAGCGCCCATGCATTCAAGAATCCGGTGCTGCTGGCCGAAGGCCTGGCGCTGAAGGTGGCCGAGCAGTTGCGCAACGCAATCGACGCGCGCGGTGCGGCGACCCTGGTGGTCTCCGGTGGCCGCAGCCCGGTGGCGTTTTTCCAACACCTGGCCAAGCAGGCGCTGGACTGGTCCAAAGTGGTGGTCAGCCTGGCCGACGAGCGCTGGGTACCGGTTGAGCACGCCGACAGCAACGCCGGCCTGCTCAAGCGTTACCTGTTGCAAGGCGCGGCGGCCAAGGCCCAGTTCCTGAGCCTCTACAGCGCCAGCGCCAACCTGGAAGCGGCGGCCGAACAGGCGGACCGTTTGCTGGCCGAGCTGCCGCCTATCGACGTGTTGGTACTGGGCATGGGCGATGACGGGCATACCGCCTCGCTGTTCCCCGACAGTCCGAACCTGGCCCAGGCCCTGGACATCAATGGCGCACGCCGCTGCTGGCCGATGCTGGCGCCGACCGTGCCGCACCAGCGCCTGACCATGAGCCGCGCCTTGCTGGCTTCGGCGCAACACAAAGTGCTGTCGATTTCCGGCCAATCGAAGTTGACCACATTGAACGCTGCGGTGGCGGGTGACGACGTCGCCGAAATGCCGATCCGCGCGTTTCTGCAACCTACGTTAGAGATTTACTGGTGCCCATGAACCAAGGATCAGCCGCTATGACAAACCCATCCCCGACCGTTTCCATGGCGGACAAAGTTGCCCTGATCGACAGCCTCTGCGCCAAGGCGCGGATCCTGCCGGTGATCACCATCGCCCGTGAACAGGACATCCTGCCGCTGGCCGATGCCCTGGCCGCCGGCGGCCTGACGGCGCTGGAAGTGACGCTGCGTTCCCAATACGGCCTCAAGGCCATCCAGGTGCTGCGCGAGCAGCGTCCGGAACTGGTGACCGGCGCCGGCACGGTGCTCGACCGCCACATGCTGGCTGCCGCCGAGGCTGCCGGTTCGCAGTTCATCGTCACCCCGGGCATTACCCGTGATCTGCTCGAAGCCAGCGTCTACAGCCCAATCCCCTTGCTGCCCGGCATCAGCAACGCCTCGGGCATCATGGAAGGCTACGGCCTGGGCTATCGTCGCTTCAAACTGTTCCCGGCCGAAGTCAGCGGCGGCGTCGCGGCCATCAAGGCCTTGGGCGGTCCGTTCGGCGAAGTGAAATTCTGCCCGACCGGCGGCGTGAGCCCGGCCAACATCAAGAGCTACATGGCGTTGAAAAACGTGATGTGCGTGGGCGGTAGCTGGATGCTCGATCCGGAGTGGATCAAGAACGGCGACTGGGCCCGCATTCAGGAATGCACCGCCGAGGCCTTGGCCCTGCTGGACTGATTTTTTACCGAACCTCGTTGGGTGTTCTACGGTTTACGGTGCGCTTGGTCGGCGCACCGTTTTTTTTTTGCCCGGGTTTTCATGCCGGCAAAGATTTCCTGTGGCAAGGGATCTAGGTGCGGCTCAGATGGATCAGTGCCTGGGTCAACCGCTCGATATCACTCGCCAAGGTAATCAACCCCGGAGTAATGCGGATGCACGGCCCGGTGCTGGTCTGGCGCACCACCGTGAAGATCCCATGTTCATTGAGCAATCGATCAGCCATCGCCTGTTGATCGGTGTGGGCGCTGAAGCGCATCGCCGTGATGCCGCAATAGAGGCGCCGGTCATCCGGGGTCATGACTTCGATGCCCGGTACATCGCGCACGGCGTCCACCCACAAGTCACGCAGGTAACAGAGGCGCGCGCCCTTGGCCAAGGCACCCCCCAGGGCCCGATGTTCTTCGAAGACCAGGGGCAGGGTGAGCAAGGCGGGGATGTTCGGCGTGCTGTGGGGCGTGCGGGAGCGGACGTCGGTGGTGGGATAGCTGTCTTCGTCCATGTCCGGATCGATGTCGGCCAACCGCTGTGGGGCGATGTACAGGAAGCCTTGGGAGAGCGGGCCGCCGATCCACTTCTGCAGGTTGAATCCGGCGAATTCGATCCCGAGCTTCTTCAGGTCGAAATCGATCTGGCCCAGGGCATGGGCACCGTCGAGGATGATATCGACGGCAAATTCCCGGGCGCTCTCGGCAATGGCCTGGACCGGCATCACCAAGCCGGTGAGGTGGTTGACGTAGGTCAGCGCCATCAACTTGAGGCGCGGGTAGCGAATGAACGCTTCGCGATAAGTGCCCACCAGGCTTTCGAAGCTGGCGGGGTGCTGGTGGACAATTTCGATCACTTCCACGCCACGCTGGCGGGCCAGCCAGCGCATGGCGCTTTTGACCGAGGCGTACTCCACATCGCAGATCAGCACCTGATCGCCCGGCTTGAGGCCGTTGTAGTTGCGAATCAACGTTTGCAGGGCATCCACGGCGCTGCCAGCCAAGGCCACGCTCTGGGGGGAAGCGTGGATCAGCCGGGCCACCTGCCGCCGAATGGCTTCGCTGTGTTCCAGGTCGAAATGCTGGCGCACGTACACCGAATTGCCACGGTTGATGAATTCGATGTTGCGCTGGTACTCCTCCACCACGGTGCGGGACATGCGCCCGAAGTAGCCGTTTTCCAGATTGAGCGGCCCGGCGGGGTCGATGTCGTAGCGGTCGACGAAGGTTCGCCAGAAAACTTCATCGTGGGCGCGCAGCGTGTTCTCGGGCATGGCGGTCTCAGTCAGTCAATGGCGAGGTTTGGGCAGGCCATGTTTGGCGCGCAATGGATCCAGCAGGTCGGCCAAGCCGTTGTGGTCGATTTCCTGCATCAAGGCCAGCAAACCGCCCAGCTCTCCCTTGGGGAAACCCTCGCGAGCGAACCAGTTCAGGTATTGACCCGGCAGGTCGGCGAGGATTCGGCCCTTGTATTTTCCGAAGGGCATTTGGCGCGTGACGAGCAATTCGAGCTTTTCCGGGTTCATGGCAATTGTCTTGATTCAAACCTGCCTCGAAAATACAGGCATTCTGCATGCAGGCCAAATGACAGATCATGCAAATCGCGCGGATACAGATTTTTGCGTGTTAGTTAACTTTTTGATTTTAAAGAAAATTAACTTTGATTGAGGGCTGGCATGGCCAATGCAATATCCCTTGCAGGTTTTTATTCACCAGCAAAGGAACTGAAAAATGACTGACATCAACAAAGAATCCATCTCTGTCTTGAACGACCTGATCGAGACCAGCAAGGATGGCCAGGAAGGCTTCAAGACCTGCGCTGAGGACATCAAGCACCCCGAACTCAAGGCTCTGTTTGTCAAGCGCGCCGCAGATTGCGCAACCGCCGCGGCTGAGCTGCAAGCAGCGGTTCGTTCCTTGGGCGGCGATCCGGAAACTTCCACCAGCGTGGCCGGTGACCTGCACCGCCGTTGGGTAGATGTAAAATCCATGTTCACCGGCAAGGATGAAGAAGCCGTGTTGAACGAAGCCGAGCGCGGCGAAGACCACGCGCTGAAGGCGTACAAGGAAGCCATCGAGAAGATCAACAAACACAACTTGGTGGGCATCCGTGACCTTGTGGAGCGTCAGTACCACGGTGTGCAACGCAACCATGACCAGGTCAAGGCGCTGCGTAACCAGGCGCGCGCGAGCTAAACAACCCGTCACACACAAAAAAACGCCAGCATGCTGGCGTTTTTTTGTGTGTGACGACTCAGGTTGAAGGTGAACGCTGTTGTGGCGAGGGGAGTCAGGTCGATGGCATTTCAACTCATTCAGCATCAAACAGGAAAAGTGTGTTGTTCAATCCATCCACAATCAGCTCTGGACTCCAATAGATAGCTAGCTAATAATTGCATCGCCCATCCCCTCGCATTGCATCTATTGTTACTGGCGTCCCCCAAAGAGTTTTCCGCGTGCCCATTACTATCCAGGCCTTGTTCGCCCCCGACCGCCTCGCCTTACAGTTCGCCATCAAGACCGTGCTCGGCGGTGGGTTGGCGTTGTGGCTGGCCTTGCGCTTGGGGCTGGAGCAGCCGTCGTGGGCGCTGATGACCGCGTTCATCGTCGCCCAGCCCTTGTCCGGGATGGTGGTGCAGAAGGGCTTGGCGCGATTGCTCGGCACATTGGTGGGCACCGTCATGTCGGTGGTGTTCATGGGCCTGTTCGCCCAGGCACCGTGGTTATTCCTGCTGGCGTTGGCACTCTGGTTGGGCCTGTGCACGGCCTGCTCGACGCTGCTGCGCAGTGCCTGGTCGTACTCATTCGTGTTGGCCGGTTACACGGTGGCGATCATTGCCTTGCCGGCCCTTTCCCATCCGCTGGGCGTGTTCGATCAGGCGGTGGCGCGCTGCACCGAGATCAGCCTGGGCATCGTCTGCGCCACGGCGGCCAGCGCCTTGCTCTGGCCGTTGCGGGTCGAGCGGCAATTGGCCGGTCAGGCGCTGGCGGCGTGGCAAAGCGGCATGCAGGCCGCCCGTGCGACCCTGGCCGGCGATGCCCAGGCCCGTAAAGGGTTGCTGGAAATCCTGGGCAGGATTGTCGCGGTGGATGCCCAGCGTGAACATGCCTGGTTCGAAGGCAGCCGTGGCCGGCAGCGCGCCCGGGCCATCAGCGGCTTGAGCCAGAAGTTGCTGATGCTGTTGCGCCTTTCACGCTCGGTGCGGCGGCAGTGGAAACAGCTCGATCCCGAGGAAACCGTGGCGCTCCAGCCATGGATGAACGAGGTACAGCTAGCCCTCGACGCCGACAGTGCGACCCTCCAAGCCTTGCGTCCCCGGGTATGGGATGCGTCCCACGACCCGCAGTTCAGCGCGGCGCAAAGTTACTGCCTGGCCCGCTTCGCCTTGTTGCTCGATACCGCCCTGGCCGCCTGCGCCGCCTTGACGGCAGTGCAGGAGGGTAGGGAAGCGGCGGATCCACCCCGCACCCTGGCGCCCCATCGCGACTTGTCCCTGGCCATGGTCTTCGGCGCTCGCAGCGCCCTGGCGTTCCTGGTCGTTGCCTGTTTCTGGCTGGCGACCGCCTGGCCCGCCGCATCGGGTGCGATGCTGCTGACGTGCGTGGTGTGCAGCCTGTTCGCCAGTCGCGAAAACGGCGCGCAGATCGGCATGAGTTTTCTGCGAGGTATCCTGTTGGCCGTGCCCACGGCGTTCGTGATCGGCGAGCTCATACTGCCGCAATGGAGCAGTTTCGCAATGCTGTGCATGGCCATGGGCGTGCCGTTGTTTTTCGGCGCATTGGGCATGGCCAAGCCGCAGATCTTCGCCACGGCGACGTCGTTCTGCCTGCATTTCGTGGTGCTGATTTCGCCGCTCAATGCGATGAAATACGACGTCGCGGCGTTCTTCAACAACGCCCAAGCGATGATGATCGGCGTGGGCGCGGCGGTGCTGGCTTTCAATCTGCTGATTTTGCGCAATCCGGCCTGGCACAGCCGCCGCCTGCTGGCGGCGACTCTCCACGATCTGGTGCGCCTGACCCATCGCAGCCTGCGTGGCGCCGAGAGCTGGTTCGGTGGGCGCATGGCCGACCGGCTGTTGCAGCTGGCGCGGCATTACCCTGAATTGCCGGTGCAGGCGCGCAGCCGTTGGGATGATGGTTTGCTTGGCTTGGACATTGGCGATGAGTTGCTGCATTTGCGCCTGAGCCTGGCCGTCGCCCAAGTGCCCGATACCCGGGCGCAGCGCCGTTATTTCGAAGCGCTGGAGCAGGTACTCGAACGCGGCCCGGCCGGTGACCAGGCCGATGCGCTGGCCCCGGCGAGCGCCGAGTTCCTGAACGTGCTGTCTGCCCAGCCGCCCGGTGACGCACTGAAGCTGGCCCAAGGCGCGGTGGTGCAATTGCAAAACAGCTGGCGCGCCTGGTGCCGCCAGCACGAACCTGAACGACGGGAGCACAGCCATGGGCTTGCGTGAGTGGTCGATGGGTGGGGTGTTGCTCAGCCCGTTCCTGATTTATGTGGTGCTGGCCTTGCTGGTGACGGGTGCGTTGCGCCTGTTGCTCAGCCTGGTGCCGGCCGGGCGCTGGATCTGGCATGAAGCCTTGTTCGACTGCGCCCTGTATGTCTGTGTCCTGACTGTTATTACCGTGGTCCTCGGGCCGCTATAGGAGTTGAACATGCGTACATCCGTACGTGTTGCCGTCACGCTGTGCATGGTGGCCGTGGCGATCTTCGCCGGCTTTCACCTGTGGCAGTACTACATGCTCACACCCTGGACCCGCGATGCGCGGATCCGCGCCGACGTGGTGGTGATTGCCCCCGATGTGTCGGGGTGGGTGCGCGAGCTCAAGGCGGTGGATAACCAGCAGGTCAAGGCTGGCGACCTGCTGTTGAGCATTGATCGCGAGCGTTTCGAAGCGGCGCTGGAGAAGGCCCGGGCCGTGGTCCAGACACGCCAGCAGCAGTTGAGTCTGCGTGAACACGAAGCCAGTCGCCGCGCCGCTTTGGGCCCCCAGGCCATCAGTGCCGAACTGCGGGAAAACGCCCAGATCAACGCCGGCATCGCCCGGGGCGAATTGCGCGAAGCCCAGGCCGAGGCCAAGGTGGCCGAACTCAACCTGGCCCGCAGCCAGGTCCTGGCCCCCCGCAGCGGCCACATCACCAACCTGCGCCTGGCCGAAGGCAACTACGTGAATGCCGGGCAGCCGGTCATGGCGCTGATCGACGACTCGACGTTTTATGTTCAGGCCTATTTCGAAGAGACCAAGTTGCCCAGGATTCGTGTGGGCGATCCGGTCAAGGTCTGGCTGATGAGTGCCGGCCATGCGCTGGAGGGGCATGTCGAAAGCATCAGTCGTGGCATTACCGACCGCAACACCAACCCCGATGCGCAGTTGCTGGCGGAGGTCGAGCCGACCTTCAACTGGGTGCGCCTGGCCCAGCGGATCCCGGTGCGGATCAAGCTGGACAAGGTGCCTGAGGGCGTGAACCTGAGCGCCGGGATGACGGCGAGCGTGCAGGTGCGGGAAGACCCGCAATAACCGCCGCGCTGCGTTCCCTGTGGCGAGGGAGCTTGCTCCCGCTGGGGCGCGAAGCGTCCCCAAAAAAGGCGCCCACGTTAGATCTGATCAAACGCGGACGCTTTTTTTACGACGGCTTCGCCGCCGAGCGGGAGCAAGCTCCCTCGCCACAGTTCATTCAATCCACAGGGTGCATCAACCGACAGTAATCGCCGGCAACGTCGGCAACGTCACGGTCTGCTGCTTGCGCGGGGCGAGGATCTCGGCCTCGCCGTCCACCACCAGCTCGTCGCGCTGGTTGAATACGCGGGTGGCGATACGCACGCGGAACTTCGGCAGTTTTTCCAGGATTTCCAGGCGCACGGTCAGGGTGTCGCCAATTTTCACTGGTTTCTGGAAACTCATCTGCTGGCCGATGTAGATGGTGCCCGGCCCAGGCAACTCACACGCCACCGCCGCGCTGATCAGCGCACCGCTGAACATGCCATGGGCGATGCGCTCCTTGAACATGCTCGCCGCGGCGAATTCGGCGTCCAGGTGCACCGGGTTGTGATCGCCCGACATCGCCGCGAACAGCTGGATGTCGCGTTCCTCGACGGTCTTGCTGTAGCTGGCGGTCTGGCCGATTTCGAGGGCTTCGTAAGGGGTGTTGGTAACCTGGGTCATCTGTTTCAGATCCTGTGGGGTAAAGAAAAACGTCGCAAACCTACTCGCTGCGTGGCGGCCGCTTGTGGTCCAAGGCCTGGGCGATCCAGGCCAGCACGTCGGCGGTCACTTCATCGCGGTTGGTGTCATTGAACAATTCGTGCCGGGCCTGCGGGTAAATCGTCAATCGCAGGTGTTGGCTGCCCGCGTCGCGCAGGGCGTCGGCCAGATCCTTCAGACGCTTGCCTTCGCTCACCGGATCACATTCACCGCCGATCACCAGCAGGGGCAGGCCCGGATCGATCTGGGCGAGATTGGACGCTTTGCTGATTTGCTGCAAGCCGCCGAGCAGGTCGATCCAAAGCTGATTGGTGCAACGGAAACCGCACAAAGGGTCGTGGATGTATTTATCGACTTCGACCGGGTCACGGCTGAGCCAGTCGAAGGGAGTACGCGTCGGTTTGAATTTCTTGTTGAAACTGCCGAACGACAGCCACTCGATCAGGGCGCTGCGCCCCGCCGCACCCTGGCGTCGGCGTTCGAAGCGGGCGATCAGGCGAGCGCTGCGATAGAGCACCACCGGTTGAAAGTTCGAGCCGCTGAGAATCGCCCCGTGCAGGCTGGCGCTGTGATGCAGCAGGTAACCCTGGGCCAGGTAGCTGCCCATGCTGTGGCCCAGTAGCAGAATAGGCGTATCCGGATGTTGCTGGCCGATGTGATGGTTGAGGCTGGCCAGGTCGCCCACGACCTTCGCCCAGCCGTCCTCGTCGGCAAAGTGACCGAGGATCGCTTCTTCGCCGGTCTTGCCATGGCCGCGCAGGTCCAGCGCGTAGACTCCGTAACCTTCGTCGCACAGCGCCTGGGCCAGGCGGGCGTAGCGGCCGCTGTGTTCGGCCATGCCATGGGCCAGCATGACCACCGCCAGCGGGGCGGTTTCAGGCAGCCACTGGTTGACGAACAGGCGGCTGTGGTCGGTCGCGGTCAGCCAGAACGTTTGGTGGATCATGGCGGTTCCTTTGCACAAAGTCAGACGCAGCGTCGCTGCATTGTATAGCGCATCCGCTGCGTCTCGCCTGATCAGGCTGATCCATGGGAGGAAGATTCACACAATCTATGACGCAGGTTGCCATATTTGCCTGATTCGCCATAGCTGCTAGTGTCCCAGGAGCTCCGCCTCTGCAAGCGATACAGACGCGGCCCGGATATGCTCAGGTAAAGAGGACAAAAACAATGCAGCCTGATTTCTGGAATGACAAACGCCCGGCCGGCGTGCCCCTGGATGTCGACCTCGGGGCCTACAAGTCGGTGGTCGAGGTGTTCGAGCGTTCCTGCAAGAAATTCGCCGACCGCCCGGCGTTCAGCAACATGGGGGTGACCCTCACGTACGCCGAGCTCGAGCGCCACAGCGCAGCCTTCGCCGGTTACCTGCAAGCCCATACCGACCTGGCGCCGGGCGATCGTATCGCGGTGCAGATGCCTAACATCCTGCAGTACCCGATCGCCGTGTTCGGTGCGTTGCGCGCCGGGCTGATCGTGGTCAACACCAACCCGTTGTACACCCCGCGGGAAATGCGTCATCAGTTCAAGGACTCCGGTGCCCGGGCGCTGGTTTACCTGAACATGTTCGGGCAGAAAGTCCAGGAGGTGTTGCCCGACACGGACCTGCAATACCTGATCGAAGCGAAGATGGGTGACCTGATGCCCACCGCCAAGGGCTGGCTGGTCAACACGGTGGTGAGCAAGGTCAAGAAAATGGTCCCGGACTATTCGCTGCCCCAGGCCATTTCCTTCAAGAGCGCCTTGCGCCTGGGACGCGGCCAGGGCATCAAGCCGTTGAAGGTCAGCCTCGATGACATTGCCGTGCTGCAATACACCGGCGGCACCACCGGGTTGGCAAAGGGGGCGATGCTGACCCACGGCAACCTGGTGGCCAACATGCAACAGGCCCGGGCGTGCCTGGGACAGCTCGGCGATGACGGCCAGCCGCTGCTGCGCGAAGGCCAGGAGGTCATGATCGCGCCATTGCCGCTGTACCATATCTATGCGTTCACGGCGAACTGCATGTGCATGATGGTGACCGGTAACCACAACGTGCTGATCACCAATCCGCGGGACATCGGTGGCTTCATCAAGGAGCTGAAGAACTGGCGTTTCTCGTTATTGCTGGGGCTCAACACGCTGTTCGTGGCGCTGATGGACCATCCGGATTTCAAGACCCTGGATTTTTCCCACCTCAAGGTCACCAACTCCGGCGGCACCGCGTTGATCAAGGCCACCGCCGAGCGCTGGCAGCAGATTACCGGTTGCGGCATTACCGAGGGGTATGGCCTGACCGAGACCTCGCCGGTGGCCAGTGCCAATCCTTATGGCGGCAAGTCCCGCCTGGGCACGGTGGGGATGCCGGTGCCGGGCACGCTGATGAAAGTGATCGATGACGAGGGCGTCGAGCAACCCCTGGGCGAGCGTGGCGAGCTGTGCATCAAGGGGCCGCAGATCATGAAAGGCTACTGGAACAAGCCCGAGGCCACGGCCGAAGTGCTGGACAGCGAGGGCTGGTTCAAGTCCGGCGACATCGCGGTGATCGACCCGGACGGCTTCGTGCGCATCGTTGACCGCAAGAAGGACATGATCATCGTCTCGGGTTTCAACGTGTACCCCAACGAAATCGAAGACGTCGTGATGGCCCACCCCAAGGTCGCCAACTGTGCGGTGATCGGCGTGCCGGACGAGCGTTCGGGAGAGGCGGTGAAGTTGTTCGTGGTGGCGCGGGAAACCGGGGTCAGCCTTGAAGAACTCAAGGCCTACTGCAAGGAGAACTTCACCGGCTACAAGATTCCCAAGCACATCGTCTTGCGGGACTCATTGCCGATGACGCCGGTGGGCAAGATCCTGCGGCGGGAGTTGCGGGATATCGCCTGAGGCGCCTGCCTCATGGTGTTCTTGTGGGAGCGAGCCTGCTCGCGAAGGCGGCATATCAGCCAACATCTTTGTTACTGATATGCCGCCTTCGCGAGCAGGCTCGCTCCCACAGGTTTGTGTATTTTGTAGTAATTGTGCTGGAGTTTGAATTTTTACTCTAAAAATGACCATTGACTATTCATGAGTCATGTTTATGACTGTGTGGGTTGTTTTTGGCTCTAGGCGACCCTCGGCAAAGCTGCTACTCTCGGCGCGCTTTTGTGACTTCTCGGCCTTGATTCAAGCCAGATTCACCAATAAACACACCAATAATAATCGCATCAAATGCGGTGAGAATTCGCGTTGCTGAGGAGTGGGCTTCCATGATCGAAGACTTTTGGAAGGATAAGTACCCAGCTGGGATTGCTGCCGACATCAATCCAGACGAGTATCCGAATATTCAGGCGGTGTTGAAGCAGTCCTGCCAACGCTTTGCCAACAAGCCGGCATTCAGCAACCTCGGCAAGACGATCACCTACGGTGAGCTCTACGAGTTGTCCGGGGCGTTTGCCGCGTACCTGCAACAGCATACCGATTTACAGCCGGGCGATCGAATCGCCGTGCAGTTGCCCAACGTTCTCCAGTACCCGGTGGCCGTGTTCGGTGCGATCCGCGCCGGGCTGATCGTGGTCAACACCAACCCGTTGTACACCGCGCGGGAAATGGAGCACCAGTTCAATGACTCCGGCGCCAAGGCGTTGGTGTGCCTGGCAAACATGGCGCACCTGGCCGAGACCGTGGTGCCGAAGACGGGCGTCAAGCACGTCATCGTCACCGAAGTCGCCGACCTGCTACCGCCACTCAAGCGCCTGTTGATCAACAGCGTGATCAAGTACGTCAAGAAAATGGTCCCGGCCTATCACTTGCCCAAGGCCGTGAAGTTCAACGACGTGTTGAGCAAAGGCCACGGCCAGCCCGTGAACGAAGCCAACCCCTCCAGCGACGATGTGGCCGTGCTGCAATACACCGGTGGCACCACCGGCGTGGCCAAGGGCGCGATGCTCAGCCACCGCAACCTGGTGGCCAACATGCTGCAGTGCAAGGCGCTGATGGGCTCCAACCTCAATGAAGGTTGTGAGGTACTGATCACGCCACTGCCGCTGTACCACATTTATGCTTTCACCTTTCATTGCATGGCGATGATGCTGATCGGCAACCACAACATCCTGATCAGCAACCCGCGTGACCTCTCGGCGATGGTCAAGGAACTGTCGAAATGGAAGTTCAGCGGTTTCGTCGGCCTCAATACGCTGTTCGTGGCCCTGTGCAACAACGAAGCCTTCCGCAAGCTGGACTTCTCGGCCCTGAAAGTCACCCTGTCCGGTGGCATGGCCCTGCAACTCGCGGCAGCCGAGCGCTGGAAAGCGGTCACTGGTTGCCCGATCTGTGAAGGTTACGGCATGACCGAAACCAGCCCGGTGGCCACGGTCAACCCGATCCAGCACATCCAGGTCGGTACCATCGGCATTCCTGTGCCGTCGACGCTGTGCAAGGTGATCAATGATGCGGGCGTCGAACAGCCGTTGGGCGAAATCGGCGAGTTGTGCGTGAAAGGCCCGCAGGTCATGAAAGGCTATTGGCAGCGCCAGGAAGCCACCGATGAGATCCTCGACAGCGAAGGCTGGCTCAAGACCGGTGACATCGCGCTGATCCAGCCGGATGGCTACATGCGCATCGTCGATCGCAAGAAAGACATGATCCTGATCTCCGGTTTCAACGTGTACCCCAACGAGCTGGAAGATGTGCTGGCAACCCTGCCGGGCGTGCTGCAATGCGCGGCCATCGGCATCCCGGACGAGAAGTCTGGCGAGGCGATCAAGATCTTCATCGTCGCACGGCCGGGTGTCACGTTGACCAAGGAACAGGTGATGGAGCACATGCGCGCCAACGTCACCGGCTACAAGGTGCCCAAGGCCGTGGAATTCCGCGATGCCTTGCCTACCACCAACGTGGGCAAGATCCTGCGGCGCGAGTTGCGTGATGAAGAGCTTAAAAAGCTGGGGCTGAAGAAGTAAGGCCGTTGCCAATGACAAAGCCCCGCTGATGCGGGGCTTTTCATGTGCGGCGAATGTCCCGAGGCGGGGCCGCTTTTTGTGGCGAGGGAGCTTGCTCCCGCTGGGCTGTGGGAGCAAAGCTTGCTCGCGAAACAGGCGCCTCGATTCTGTAAGACCGCATCGCGTCCATCGCGGGCAAGCCTTGCTCCCACATAGCGGGAGCAAGCTCCCTCGCCACAACAGCTCCCCTGCAATCAACCTATGTGGAGCATTACAACCTGAACTGCGCAAAATCCAGGTTGGTGCCCCCCGGCCGCATGTCCTGCAGGTAGGAGTCCTTGTCAGCGCTCAGCTCCAGGCTCAGGGCTGCCTTGCGTTTGCCCTGGTTGCGCACTTCCAGGCCTTCCATCTTTTCGCGCAGGAACACGGTCGGCACTTTCAAGTGCAACAGCTCATCGGTGGCCGGCGTGTGCAGCAGCAGGTGGATCCATTCGTACTGACCGATGGCCAGGCGCGCCACCGGGATATCGAACCAGAAGATGTTGCGGTTGCGGTTCAATTCGCTGAAGTGGCAGTTGTTGACGCCCAGTACGGCGCCGCCCAGTTCAAGGTTTCTGCGGGCGATGGCCTGCTTTTTATCGAGTTTCATAACGTTCCTACGGGGTTGGAGCTTCAGGCCGCCGCCTGAATACGTGGGGCATTCTCGGTGGTTGCCGGGTAAACATAAAGCCCCGCCTGTACGAACGATGAAACTTGGCTTGGCAATCATCGGTCAACTCAGCGTCGGGCCTGAAAAGACGAAATTGATCCAGCGTCGCCAAACAGGCTACTTTGTCGAGGCAACGCCCCTGAGTCGCCAAGCGACCACCCCTTTTTGCGGCGAAAGGAGACGCACATGATGTTCCCGGCCTTGAAAGGCTTACCCTTGCATCGTGTGATGATGCGCACCGTGACCGAATTTCTCGACGACGAGATGTCGACCTACGCCTCGGCTTTGGCCTACCAAATGCTGTTTTCGCTGTTCCCGTTCATTCTCTTTCTGATCGCATTGATCGGCTTCCTGCACCTGCCGGACTTCTTCTCCTGGCTGCGCCTGCAATCGGAACTGGTGCTGCCGCCCCAGGCCCTGGAGCAGGTCAACCCGGTGATCGACCAGCTCCAGCAATCCAAGGGCGGCTTGTTGTCGGTGGGTATCGTCATTGCTTTGTGGACCGCTTCGGCGGGCGTGCGGTTGATGATGAGCGCGATGAACGCCGCCTACGACGTGGTCGAGGGCCGTCCGGCCTGGAAGCGCTTTCCGCTGTCGATCTTCTACACGGTCGGCATCGCCGGCATGCTCCTGGCCGCCGCGGCGCTGATGGTGCTCGGGCCGCAGGTGATGGGCTGGATTGCGGCCCAGGTCGGCCTGGAGGAGTTCATCGTCACGCTCTGGACGATTGTGCGCTGGCCGGTGATCGTGTTCTTGCTGATGGTCGCCGTGGCGCTGATCTATTACGTGATGCCCGACGTCAAGCAGGAGTTTCGCTTCATCACCCCAGGGTCGGTGCTGGCGGTGGTGGTGTGGATCATCGCCTCCCTGGGCTTCGCGTTTTACGTCAAGACCTTTGCCAACTACAACGCCATGTATGGCAGCATCGGCGCGATCATCGTGTTGTTGCTGTATTTCTATATTTCTGCGGCGGTGCTGCTGCTCGGTGCGGAGATGAATGCGGTGATCGAGCACATGTCCGCCGAGGGCAAGAATCCAGGTGAAAAGAACCCGGGCGAGCATGAAAAGCAGCACGTGTCCGGCCTGGGGCGCGACCATTCCATCCCTCACACCCACCCTGACGAAGCCCGACCATGATCCGTGAAATCCTGAAAATGGGCGACGAACGCCTGCTGCGCATCGCCCCACCGGTGCCCGCCGACCTGCTCGACAGCCCTGAGTTGTGGCAATTGATCGACGACATGTTCCAGACCATGGAAAGCGTCGGCGGCGTCGGTCTGGCGGCGCCGCAGATCGGCGTCGACTTGCAACTGGTGATCTTCGGCTTCGAACACAGCGAGCGTTACCCCGACGCCGAGGCGGTGCCCCAGACGATTCTGATCAACCCATTGATCACTCCGTTGGGCCCGCAGATGGAAGAGGGTTTTGAGGGTTGCCTGTCGGTACCGGGCCTGCGCGGTGCGGTGGATCGCTACCAGGACATCCGCTACGAAGGCTTCGACCCCAAGGGCGAGCCGATCGTGCGCTACGCGTCGGGCTTCCATGCGCGGGTGGTACAGCATGAATGCGATCACCTGATCGGGCGCTTGTACCCGTCGCGCATTACGGATTTCAGCAAGTTCGGCTTTACCGAGGTGATGTTTCCGGACCTGGATCCCATGGCCGACGACTAATAACCCGCCCCCGAACCCTGTGGGAGCGGGCTTGCTCGCGAAGCGGTAGGTCAGCTTGCATTGATGTTGAATGTGCCGCCGTCTTCGCGGGCAAGCCCGCTCCCACATTGATCTGTATTGCACTTCAGGACTGTGTATTTAGCTTTAACCCCATCGCAATCATCGGCTTGCTGCGCGCATACCGGCTCAGGCGCTCGGCCATGGCATAGGGCAGTTCAGGATCGAAGCTGAAACCACGTCGCTCATAAAAACCACGCAAGTCCGGGTGACAGAACAGCCACACCGGCTCATCCACGTCTGTCACTGCCTCGGCGATCAACCGCGCGCCAATGCCCTGTACGCGGTACGTCGGGGCGACGAACAATCCGGTCAACCAATGCCCGCCCGACACGGGCCGCAGGCACAGGGCGGCGACAATCTCATCGCGCCTTGCCACCCACAATTGTGCGTCACGCACCGCTTTCATCGAAGATTGGTGGGCGCGGTAAAACTTGTTCATCAGTGGCCACAGCGGCTCGTCGAGTTGCGTGTAATGGATTTCGGACATGGCAGGGTCGTGGCGCAGAAGGGGGAGGTGATTATAAAAGAACGCGGGTGCGGCGATAGGTGTATACCTGACTGCACATCCCGTATGAGTGGAGTACGTATCATGGCCAAAGGCATGGATTCAAAAAAAGCGGCAAAGAAAAAACCGGCGAAGAGTGCTGATGAAAAGCGTGCCGACAAGAAGGCCAAGAAGGTGAATCTGTTCGGTCATTGAGCCGCTATCGTCCGGGTTGGCCTCCGTTTGAGCTGGGGCGGTCGCCCCAGCTCAACCCCTTCGTTATGTGTCGAAGCTCAAAGCGAGGCGAGAAACATGTCCGTGGCCGAGGCCTTGTCGCCCGTGCGGCTTTCCTCGGCCTTTTCCACTTGCGCCATCGCCGATTTGTCCTGCATGCGCTGGGCAATCTCCTGACTGACGGCCATCTGCTTCTCGGGCGGCATCGCCTCCAACTCTTCCTGGGTAATGCCCATCTCTTCAAGGATGCTGTCGCGCAGGCGCTCTTCGGGCGTCTTGCTCATGTAGTCCTTGAATTCTGCCGTCGCGGAGCCACCAAGCGTCGTGGTTTCCTCGGACGCTGACGAAGCAACAGTCTGCAAGTGCACGCGGGTCTTGGCGAATGCCTCGTCCACCTTGTCGCCGATGGCGGTGGCGGCGCTGACCTGCTGCGTGGCTTGTTGGGTGAAGGCGTCCTGGACTTGGGCACTGCCCTGGCTGGCCTGGGCCTGGACGTTATCGCGCAACGCCTGCAATACGGCGCTTTGCAGGCCGCTGGCGGCTTCGGCGGTGGGATCCTCGCCCGGGCGCTTGAGCGGCAAGACCATCGCTTGCTGTTTTGCACTGACCAACATGATGAACACCTTGTAGGTAATGGCTGAGCGAGGGGCAGGAGCAATTCCCATGCCGTTGCCGCGAGAACCTTATGCCAAGGGCTTTTAGACGGGCGTGCTGCGAGCGGGGCGGCCAATTCTTGCCGTTCGTCGGCAGGGATCGACCGCCTCGTGCCGGGTCGCTCAGGTGCTTTCGCGTACCTTGAGCTCAAAGCCCATGTCCACCACCGGTTGGGCGATGCGGTTGCCGGCCATCAGCGTCAGCATCTGTTCGGCGGCGCGACGGCCGATGGCTTCCCGTGGGGTGCTGATACTGCTCAGGCGCGGCACCATGTGGGCCGAGGCGGGCAGGTCGTTGAAGCCCAAGACCGAGACCTGCTCGGGGATCTTGATGCCGCAGCGCAGGGCCTCGAACAAGGCGCCGTGGGCCAGGTCGTCGTTGCCGAAGAAAATCGCATCGACGTCCGGGTGGCTGTCGAGCAATTGCAGGAACAATTCACCACCCAGGCCCACCGAGGAGGGGCGCGGGGTCAGCAGTTCCAGGTCCGGGTCATACAAGCCGGCCTTCTGCAGGGCGCGACGAAAGCCTTCGCCGCGCAGCAGGGTGCGTTGGTCCAGCTGCGCGCCGATGTAGGCCAGGCGCTTGCGTCCTTTGGAAATCAAGTGCTCGGCTGCCGTTTCGCCCGCCTTGAGCTGGGAAAAACCAACGCAGTTGAGCCCGGCGCCGGGGTCCAGTTCCATCATGTACACGCAGGGAATGTTGCTGGCCTCGATCATCCGCCGGGCACTTTCGGTGCGATCGAAACCGGTCAGCAGCAAACCCCGTGGCTGATAGGCCATGTAGTTGCGCAACAGGTCTTCTTCCTCGTCCCGGGAATAGTGATAGTTGCCGATCACCACTTCGAAACCCTTGGGCCGCAGGACCCGATGGATGGCTTCCAAGGTGTCGATGAACAACAGGTTGGACAACGACGGCACCAACACCACCACCGAATGACTCTGGGCCGAAGCCAGGGCACGGGCGGCGGGATTGACGACGTAGTTGAGCTCCACGGCGGCCTGGCGGACTTTTTCCACCAGTTCCGAGGCAACGGTGCTGACGCCGCGCAGGGCACGGGAGGCGGTGATGGGGCTGACACCGGCCAGGCGTGCGACTTCGTTGAGCGTGGGGCGACCGGTGGTGCGAGTATTCTTATCGTTTTTAGGGGCGGTCATCAGGGCGGCTTGCCAAACAAAAATCAAGGCACTAAGGTAGCGCTGTCTCGACGCCGCTGCAAATGCGTGAACGGGGGTTGCCTGATCTCCCGTCCGCTCGCGTCGTGAACGAACATGCTGCAACCACAAAAATGACAAGAAGGCGTCGGCAACTTCTGCTTTTGCTGCGGTGTCATAACTGGCAAAGGTAGCGCTGTCTGCGCGCTGAGGTGTTACATGAACAATCCCATCACCGCCCTGGTCATCATGGGCGTTGCCGGTTGCGGCAAGACATGCGTCAGCCAGGCCCTGTGCCAATTGAGCGGCGCCACCGCCATCGAAGGCGACACCTTCCACCCCGCGGCCAACATCCAGAAGATGAGCGCCGGTATTCCCCTGAACGACGACGACCGTGCCGGCTGGCTCGACAGCCTGTGCGATGAGTTGCGCCGTGTCGACGCCACGGGCGAGCGCCCGGTGCTGACCTGCTCGGCCCTCAAGCACAGTTATCGCGAACGTCTGCGCAGTGCCTTGCCCGGCCTGGGCTTCGTATTCCTTGAATTGACCCCCGAAGTGGCCGCCGATCGCGTTTCCCACCGTCCCGGTCATTTCATGCCGTCGACTCTGATCGACAGCCAGTTTGCCACCCTTGAATCCCCTGTCGGCGAGCCCCTGACCCTGGCTCTGGACGCGTCCAGCCACAGCATCGACGAACTGGCGCGCCAGGCTTACGTCTGGTGGTTGGCCCACGGTTTGAAGCTTGCCGGCTGAGTTTCAAAAAATTTGCGTCAGAAAGATAGCGCTGTCCCGACGGCTTATAAATAACTGCTTCAATAACAACAACAAATCAGGAGACACCTCCCATGTTCGGCATGTCCCACGAGACGTTCCTACTGCTTGATGCAGTGGTCACGGTGATCGGACTCATCGTCCTCATCACCAAGTTCAAATTCCACCCGTTCATTGCACTGACCATCGCCGCCGCGTTCCTCGGCCTGACGTCGGGCATGCCGACCGGCACCATCATCAAGGCGTTCCAGGACGGCTTCGGTGGCGTGCTCGGCTTTGTCGGCATCATCCTGGCGCTGGGTACGATGCTCGGCAAGATGATGGCCGAGTCGGGCGGGGCCGATCAGATTGCCCAGACCTTGATCCGTGCCTTCGGCAAGGACAAGGTGCAGTGGGCGATGATGTTCGCCGCGTTCCTGGTGGGCATCCCGCTGTTCTTCGAGATCGGCTTCGTGTTGCTGATCCCGCTGGTGTTCATCGTGGCGCGCCGCACCGGCGTGTCGATCATCAAGATCGGTATCCCGTTGCTGGCCGGCCTTTCCGCAGTCCACGGCCTGGTGCCACCGCACCCGGGTCCGCTGCTGGCGATCGGCATCTTTGGCGCAGACATCGGCAAGACCATTCTCTATGGCCTGATCGTCGCACTGCCGACCGCCATCATTGCCGGCCCGATCTTCGGTACGTTCATCGCCAAGCACATCCCCGGCCATCCGAACCAGGAATTGGTGGATCAGCTGGCCCGCGAGACGAACGCCGCCGAGCTGCCAAGCTTCAGCATCACCCTGATCACCGTACTGTCGCCGGTGTTCCTGATGTTGCTCAAGACCTTTGCTGACGTAGCGCTGCCGGACGGCAACCTCTTCCGCGTCTGGATGGACATGATCGGCCACCCGATCTCGGCCTTGCTGCTGGCGTTGCTGCTGTCGCTGTACACCTTCGGCTACAAGCAGGGCATCGGCTCCAGCCAGATGCTCAAATGGCTGGACGCAAGCCTGGCCCCGACTGCCGCGATCATCCTGATCATCGGTGCCGGTGGCGGCTTCAAGCAGATGCTGGTGACCAGCGGCGTCGGCGATGTGATCGGCCACATGGCGGTCAGTGCGCAGATTTCGCCGATCCTGTTGGCGTGGCTGGTGGCGGCGGTGATTCGTATTGCGACCGGTTCGGCCACTGTGGCGACCATTACGGGGGCCGGGATCGTGGTGCCGGTGGTGGGAATGATGCCGGGCGTGAACCGTGAGCTGCTGGTGCTGGCGACCGGTGCCGGTTCGTTGATCCTGTCCCACGTGAACGACGCAGGTTTCTGGCTGGTCAAGCAGTACTTCAACATGACCGTGGCCGAAACCTTCAAGACCTGGACCGCGATGGAAACCATCCTGTCCGTGGTGGGGCTGATCTTTATCCTGCTGTTGTCGCTGGTGATCTAACAGGCGCTGCGGCTCAAACTGTGGGAGCGGGCTTGCTCGCGAAGGCGTTGTCTCAGTCGAGTAGATGATGACTGACACACCGCCTTCGCGAGCAAGCCCGCTCCCACATTAATTTTGTGTCAGGCCTCAGGTTTCTTGGTCAGCCCATCCGCCCGAAACATCCCACGGATCCCCCGCACAGCCTGGCGAATCCGGTCCTGGTTCTCGATCAGCGCAAAGCGCACATGATCATCTCCATATTCCCCGAACCCCACCCCCGGCGAGACGCAGACCTTGGCTTCGGCCAACAGCTTCTTGGCAAATTCCAGCGAGCCCAGGTGCGCATAGGCATCGGGAATCTTCGCCCAGACGTACATCGAAGCCTTGGGGTTTTCCACCATCCAGCCCAGCTCATGCAGGCCCTTGACCAGCACATTGCGGCGTTGGCGGTACTGTTCGGCGATGTCGCGTACGCATTGCTGGTCGCCTTCGAGAGCGGCGATGGCGGCCACTTGCAGCGGGGTGAAGGTGCCGTAGTCGTGGTAGCTCTTGATCCGCGCCAGGGCGCTGACCAGTTCCGGGTTGCCGACCATGAAGCCGATGCGCCAGCCGGCCATGTTGTAGCTCTTGGACAGAGTGAAGAACTCCACCGCGATGTCTTTGGCGCCAGGCACCTGCATGATCGACGGGGCTTTCCAGCCGTCATAGACGATGTCGGCGTAGGCCAGGTCGTGGATCACCAGCACGTCGTACTGCTTGGCGAGGGCGATGACCCGTTCGAAGAAGTCCAGCTCCACGCATTGGGCGGTGGGGTTGGAGGGGAAGCCCAGGATCATCATCTTCGGCTTGGGAATCGAGCCGCGAATGGCCCGCTCCAGTTCGTCGAAGAAATCCACCCCTGGCACCAGCGGCACCGAACGCACCTGGGCGCCGGCGATCACCGCGCCGTAGATGTGGATCGGATAGCTGGGGTTGGGCACCAGCACCGTGTCGCCCTGGTCCAGGGTAGCCAGCATCAGGTGTGCCAGGCCTTCCTTGGACCCGATGGTGACGATGGCTTCGCTTTCCGGGTCGATGTCCACTTCATAGCGGTCCTTGTACCAGCGCGAAATGGCGCGGCGCAGGCGTGGGATGCCTTTGGACGTGGAGTAGCCGTGGGTGTCTTCACGCTGGGCGACGGTGACCAGTTTCTCCACGATGTGCGGGGGCGTGGCGCCGTCGGGGTTACCCATGCTCAAGTCGATGATGTCTTCGCCGCGCCGACGCGCAGCCATCTTCAGCTCGGCAGTGATATTGAATACGTACGGGGGGAGTCGATCGATGCGCGCAAAGCGGCGCGGCGAACCTTGTTCGGCCATTGTTGCCTCGAGATACGTGAGCGCCCGGAACCGTCCGAGCGACGTTGGCCACTGCGGTGGCCTGCGGCGCAAGATAATCGGGCGGATGTCGGATTGTCCAGTAGCCGCGTCGAACTATTTTCGACGACACTGTCGCCCAGGCTGCGGCGCTATCGATGGTCGCCGCGACATGTTTAACCTGTCTCTCCCAATCCTGATGGAATGAATGATGGAATTTTCCAGCGGCTTCCTGCTGAGCCTTTCCCTGTGCCTGGACATTGGCGTGGCCAATATCGCGATGATCACCCTGGCGATGCAGCGTGGCTATTTCCAGGGTTTCGCCTTGGGCCTGGGCACTTGCGTGGGCGACCTGGTCTACGCCGTCCTGGCCCTGGCCGGCATGACCGTGCTGCTGCAATACGAAACGGTGCGCTGGGTGCTGTGGCTCGGTGGTTCGGTGCTGTTGCTGTATTTCGCGGCGAAGATGATCCATTCGGCGATCTATCACAGCACCGTACTGGCCGAGGCGGGCGAGGTGCAGGGCAACTCTTCGCGCCAGGAGTTTTTTCGCGGGATTTTCCTGGCCATGTCATCGCCCAGTGCCATCCTCTGGTTCGCGGCGGTGGGCGGCACGCTGATTGCTCGTTCGGGCGGCGGAACCTTGCTCAGCTCGGCGCTGTTCCTCAGCGGTTTTCTCTGTGCCGGGCTGCTGTGGTGCGCGGCCTTGTGCCTGGCCGCGACCCAGGGCGGCAAACTGTTGGGGGATAAACTGTTGCGCTATTCCTATTGGGCATCCGCCGCGATCTTCTGCTATTTCGCAGTATATGTGATCGTTTCTGGCTACAACGAGTTTGTAGGAAAAACCGGCACCGGCACTGTGCCTGGCTTCTGACAAGCGAAACGGTCCTGCCAATCACGGTTTGGCTTCTATACTGCCAAACCCGACTTCACGTTTGCTGGAGTGTTGCCGCATGGAAAAGCACAAACGCGATTGCACAACCGAACCACGCTTTGAGCAGGGACGTTTTCAGCTGATCGCCGGCTTTGGTGCCCGGTTTACCGAGGACACCGCCCAAGACATCCCTTTGCTCTGGGAAAAGTTCCTGCCCTGGCTCGGCAAAGTGCCAGGGCAGAAAGATGAAGTGACCTACGGCGTGTGTTGCAACCCGGACGGGAAGGGTGGGTTCGAATACATTGCCGGCGTGGAGATCAGTCGGCTCGACGATCTGCCGGAGCAATACCGTTGGATCGAAATCCAGCCAGGGCATTACGCGGTCTTCGAACACAAGGGGCCGTTGAAACAGCTGCCGGACACGTTCCAATACATCTGGAATGAGTGGTTGCCGCATTCCGGCCACGAAGCGGCCGAGCTGCCGGAGTTCGAGCGCTACAGCGAGGATTTCAACCCCAGGACCGGCCAAGGCACCCTGGAGATCTGGATCCCGCTCAAGCCGAGCTGATCGTCGCGGCTTCAGTACAAACTGGCCTGCACCCGCGCAGGCGCTTCACGGTCGTAAGTCTCGGCATCGAACTGCCCATCATTCAAACGCTTGTGGATCGCCCCGGCGCTGGGCAGGGCTGAGCGCTCGAGATGGCGGGCCGGGTTCCACAGATCTGAACGCACGATGGCTTTGGCACAATGGAAAAACGTTGCTTCGACCGTCACCAGCAGCACGGTGCGAGCCGGCTTGCCGTTGACCGCAAAGCGTTCCAGCAGTGCCGGTTCGGCGCTGATCCGGGCGGTGCCGTTGACCCGCAAGGTCTCGCCAATGCCTGGAATGAGGAACAGCAGCGATACCCGTGGATCGTGCAAAACGTTGCGCAGCGTGTCGATGCGGTTGTTGCCGGGACGATCCGGCAGGGCCAGGGTCCGCTCGTCGAGGATCTGCACAAAACCTGGCACGTCGCCCCGGGGCGAGCTATCGAGGCCGTCGGGGCCTGCGGAACCGATGACCACCAGCGGCGAGGCCCGGACCATCGCCTGATAATCCTCGTTCAAAAACGGGATCTGTTTACGCACTGCCCGTTCGTGAGGCAAGCCATACAGGGCTTCCAACTGTTCAATCGACGTCACCATCATCCATTCATCCTGAGTCTATGGGCCAAGGTCTTCAAAACATCAACCCCATCCGCCGCTCATAACCGATGCGGCCCTTGTAGGCTTCGCCACTGTCGACCCAGCCCATCCGGGTGTACAGGCCGATGGCCGAGTCGTTGTCGGCGTCCACCGAGAGCTCCAACCCGCGGATCTCCGGCCAGGCGGCGCGCGCCACGGCGGGCAGCGCCTGCAGGCAGGCCTTGCCATAACCTTGGCCCTGGGCCCGGTGGTCGACTTGCAGGGCATGCAGGGTGGCGCTGTGTTCGTTGGCCCAGGCGGGCAGTACCGGTGGGCGCTTGAGCAGCAGGAAGGCCACCGGCACCTCCTGCGCCAATAGCGCAAAGCCTTTGACCCCGGGGCCGGGTTTGGACAGCAGCGTATGCAGGGCGCCGTGGATATCGCCGGCGAACTTGATCTGTCCGGGGTGGATTTCGATGGCGGTGACCTGTTCGCGTTGACGCGGGGTCAGGTCTTCGTAGGGGACGAGCTGAACGGTCACAAAAACATCCATTGTTTGCCGGCTAAATGAGACGTGGATTCTAGCGAATTTTTTTCTTTGGATTATTTTTGTTGGATTGTCGATTCGCTGTTTCTCCAAACGACCAAGGGTGTCTTCAACAAAAAAACTGCGGAGAATCACCATGAATACCCAAACCACTGAAACCCAGATCCAGGCCCTGATCGACACCTATCGCCAGGCCGTGATGACCAAGGACGTTGAAAAGGTCATGGCGCTCTATGACGAGGACATTGTCTCGTTCGATGCCATCCAGGCCTTGCAGTTCAAGGGCAAGGCCGCTTACCGGGCCCATTGGCAAGCCTGCATGGAAATGTGCCCCGGCCCGCACAAGTTCGACTTTCATCAGGTCAAGATTACCCCGGCCGATAACATCGCCTTCGCCCACTGGCTCGCCTATTGCGGCGGCACCAACGAAAAGGGTGAGGAGCAAGCCTGCTGGATGCGCGTGACGGCCTGCTATCAGCGTGTTGCCGGACAATGGCGGATCGTCCATGAACATTGGTCCGCCCCGTTCGACCCGATGGCCGGGACGGCGCTGTTCGACCTGCAACCCTGATCGTCGGTTTTTTTGCCGAGGGTCATTCTGCCGTCCATAGTTGATCAGTCCGATCACGGAGCCTTCCATGAAGTACCTATGCCTGGTGTATAGCAACGAACACACGCTGCACAATTCGCCCGACAGCCCGGAGGACGCCGAGTGCATGGCCTATGCCGAGTCGATCCAGGGCAGCGGGCGCATGGTGGCCGCCGAGGCCCTGGAGTCGGTACAGACCGCCACGACGGTGCGCATGCGCGGCGGCAAGCTGTCGATCACCGACGGCCCGTTCGCCGAAACCAAGGAGCAACTGGCGGGCTTCTATTTGATCGACGCCAAGGACCTCAACGAAGCCATCCAGGTCGCCGGCAATATTCCGGCGGCCCGGGTCGGCTGCGTCGAAGTACGACCGGTACGCCAACTGAACCCCTGAACAACAAGCACAAACAGGATTTCATTCATGAACCACACAACGGCCTCTCATGCGTTATCCCAAACCCGTTACACCGCCCGTGCGCTGCACTGGAGCGAGGAGGATCGCCAGGCGCACGAAGCCATGGGCTTCCATGAAGGGCGGGGCGAGAGCCTGGACCGGCTTGAAGCGCTGGTTACCCGAGGCATGCCCGACTGATGTCGGCCGAAACGGTCAAGGCGCGGGTCGAGCAGGTTTATCGGCAAGACTCGCGACGGATCCTGGCGACGCTGATTCGCCTGCTGGGGGACTTCGACCTGGCGGAAGAGGCCTTGCACGAGGCCTTTTTCATTGCGGTCGAGCGCTGGCAGCGCGACGGCGTGCCGGACAATCCACGGGCCTGGCTGGTGTCTGCCGGGCGTTTCAAGGCCATCGACAGTTTGCGCCGACGGGCGCGTTTCGCCGCGTCCCAACCGATGTTGATCGCCCAACTCGAGGAACTGGAACAGGGCCAGTGGAGTGACGAAGACGTGGAAGACGATCGCCTGCGGCTGATTTTTACCTGCTGCCACCCAGCCCTGGCGGCGGATGCCCAGGTGCCCCTGACGCTGCGGGAAGTCTGCGACCTGACCACCGAGCAGATCGCCCGGGCATTCCTCGCCGCCCCGGCGGCCATTGCCCAGCGCATCGTGCGGGCCAAGGCGAAAATCCGCGATGCCAGGATCCCCTACCAGGTGCCGTCCCGGGCGGAGCTGCCGGAGCGTCTGGACAGCGTGCTGCGGGTGATCTACCTGGTGTTCAACGAAGGGTACTCGGCGTCGATGGGCGCCGAGCTGACCCGCGAAGACCTGACGCGCGAAGCCATCCGCCTCGGGCGTCTGCTGATGGAGTTGCTGCCCGAGGCCGAGGTCATGGGGCTGCTGGCGTTGATGCTGCTGCACGAATCCCGGCGACCGGCGCGAACGTCGTCGACCGGTGAGCTGGTCCTGCTGGATGAACAGTCCCGATCCTTGTGGGATGCCGAGCTGATCGCCGAGGGCTGCGCGTTGGTGGAAGCCGCGCTGAAAACCCGGCGGTTCGGGCCGTACTGCTTGCAAGCGGCGATAGCGGCGGTGCATGCCGAAGCGCCGACGGCCGAGGAGACCGATTGGCCGCAGATCGTCGGGCTCTATGATGTGCTGCTGCGGGCCGTGCCGTCGCCGGTGATCGAACTCAACCGAGCCGCCGCCCTGGCCAAGCGCGACGGGCCCCAGGAAGGGCTGCGCCTGGTTGACGGAATACTCGCCAGGGGCGATTTGACGGACTATCACCTGGCCCATTCGGCACGGGCGGAGTTCTGTCGGCAGTTAGGGCAGGTGGAGGAGGCGCGGGCCGCCTACCGACGTGCGCTTGAACTGACGCAGCAACTGCCGGAACGGCGGTTCATTGAAGCCAGGCTCGCCGGGTTGCAGTGATGAACCACAAGAACAACGAAATTCCTGTGGGAGCGGGCTTGCTCGCGAAAACGTCGGCGCAGTCAAGACAGTTGTTGATTGACCCACCGTCTTCGCGAGCAAGCCCGCTCCCACAAGGGAAGTGATGACTGATCGCACATCTTCGAAACACCGGAAACCACTGTGGGAGCGGGCTTGCTCGCGATAGCGGTGGATCAGCCAACATTGATGTTGACTGACATACCCTCATCGCGAGCAGGCTCGCTCCCACAAGGGAATTGATGGCTGATCCAGCATTTTCGAAACGCCGGAAACCGCTGTGGGAGCGGGCTTGCTCGCGAAAACGTCGGCGCAGTCAAGACAGTTGTTGATTGACCCACCGTCTTCGCGAGCAAGCCCGCTCCCACA
>NZ_JABWRA010000047.1:0-52707 GCF_014268705.1 Pseudomonas sp. SWRI179
GCCGTGGCCATCTACCTGGTCGCCTACCGCTACTACAGCCTCTTCATCGCCAACAACGTGATGCAACTCGATGCGCGCCGGGCCACCCCCGCCGTGCTCAACAACGATGGCCTGGACTACGTCCCGACCAACAAACACATCCTTTTCGGCCACCACTTTGCGGCCATTGCCGGCGCGGGGCCGTTGGTCGGGCCGGTGCTGGCGGCGCAGATGGGCTACCTGCCCGGCACGCTCTGGCTGATCGCCGGCGTGGTGCTGGCCGGTGCGGTGCAGGACTTCATGGTCCTGTTCCTGTCCACCCGCCGCAACGGTCGCTCCCTGGGCGACATGGTGCGCGAGGAAATGGGCCGCATTCCTGGCACCATCGCGCTGTTCGGCTGCTTCCTGATCATGATCATCATCCTCGCGGTGCTGGCGCTGATCGTGGTCAAGGCCCTGGCCGAGAGCCCGTGGGGCATCTTCACGGTGATGGCGACCATCCCGATCGCGATGTTCATGGGCATCTACATGCGCTACATCCGCCCGGGCCGCATCGGCGAGATCTCGATCATCGGCGTGCTGTTGCTGCTGGGCTCGATCTGGCTGGGCGGGCAGATCGCCGCCGACCCGGTCTGGGCCAAGGCCTTCACCTTCACCGGGATCCAGATCACCTGGATGCTGATCGGCTACGGTTTTGTCGCGGCGGTGCTGCCGGTGTGGCTGATCCTGGCGCCACGGGACTACCTGTCCACGTTCCTCAAGATCGGCACCATCGTCGCCCTGGCGATCGGCATCCTGGTCACCATGCCCGAGCTGAAAATGCCGGCACTGACCCAGTTCACCGACGGCACCGGGCCGGTGTGGAAGGGCGGTCTGTTCCCGTTCCTGTTCATCACCATCGCCTGCGGCGCGGTTTCGGGTTTCCATGCGCTGATCTCCTCGGGCACCACGCCCAAGCTGCTGGATAACGAAACCAACGCCCGCTACATCGGTTACGGCGGCATGCTGATGGAGTCCTTCGTGGCGATCATGGCCATGGTGGCCGCTTCGGTGATCGAGCCGGGCGTGTACTTCGCCATGAACAGCCCGGCGGCGATCGTCGGTACCGATGTGGTGGCCGTGGCCCAGACTGTCAGCAGTTGGGGCTTTGCAATCACCCCCGACGCGCTGCAAGCGGTGGCCAAGGACATCGGCGAGACCACCATCCTGGCCCGTGCCGGCGGTGCGCCGACCCTGGCGGTCGGGATCGCGCAGATCCTCCACTCGGTGCTGCCGGGTGAGAACACCATGGCGTTCTGGTACCACTTCGCGATCCTGTTCGAAGCGCTGTTCATCCTCACTGCGGTGGACGCCGGCACCCGTGCCGGACGGTTCATGCTGCAGGACCTGCTTGGCTCGTTCGTGCCGGCCCTCAAGCGCACCGAATCGTGGACCGCCAACCTGATCGCCACCGCCGGCTGCGTCGCGCTGTGGGGTTACTTGCTGTACCAGGGCGTGATCGATCCGCTGGGCGGCATCAACACCTTGTGGCCGCTGTTCGGCATCTCCAACCAGATGCTGGCCGGGATCGCCCTGATGCTCGCCACCGTGGTACTGATCAAGATGAAGCGCCAGCGCTACGTCTGGGTCACGCTGCTGCCGGCGAGCTGGCTGCTGATCTGCACCACCACCGCGGGCCTGATCAAGCTGTTCGACGCCAACCCGGCGATCGGCTTCCTGGCCCTGGCGCGCAAATACAACGATGCCCTGGCCGCCGGCCAGATCCTGGCCCCGGCCAAGAGCATCGAGCAGATGCAGCACGTGGTGTTCAACGCCTACACCAACGCAACGCTGACGGTGTTGTTCCTGTTCGTGGTCTTCAGCATCCTGTTCTACGCGCTCAAGGTTGGCATCGCCGCCTGGGGCACGAAAGAACGCACGGACAAAGAAGCACCATTCCAGGCCCTGCCGGACGCTTGATAGAGGATTGCAACGATGTTCAATGACTTGAGTCGCCTGGGTAAATACCTCGGTCAGGCCGCGCGCCTGATGGTCGGCATGCCCGACTACGACAACTACGTCGAGCACATGCAAACCAAGCACCCGGACAAGCCGATGATGGACTACGAGGCGTTCTTCCGGGAACGCCAGGAGGCCCGTTACGGCGGCAAGGGTGGGCCTAAGTGCTGTTGACTTGAGCTAAACCCAACCCCCTTGTGGGAGCGGGCTTGCTCGCGAAGGCGTCGGGTCAGTCGCCATTGATGTGGCTGACACACCGCCTTCGCGAGCAAGCCCGCTCCCACATTGGTTTGTGCTTTTCTTTAATTTCGAAACAGGAGAATCATGTTGTCCTCTCCCATCCCGGTCACCATCCTCAGCGGCTTCCTGGGCGCCGGCAAGACCACGCTGTTGCGCCATCTGCTCAAGGCCGAACACGGCCTGAAAATCGCCGTGATCGAGAACGAGTTCAGCGATGCCGGTATCGACACCCAACTGCTGGGCAACGAGCCGGTGCAAGTCATGACCCTGGCCAACGGGTGCGTGTGCTGCACCATTCACACCGACCTGACAAAAGCCCTGTACCTGTTGCTCGAGCGGCTGGACAGCGGCGAAATCGCTTTCGATCGCCTGGTGATCGAATGCACCGGATTGGCCGACCCGGCCCCGGTGGCGCAGACTTTTTTCATCGACGAGGACCTGCGCGAGCGTTATATCCTCGACGGCATTCTGACGTTGGTGGATGCCGCTCACGCCGATATCCACCTGACCCAGGCCATCGCCCAGGCTCAGGTCGGGTTTGCCGATCGCCTGCTGCTGAGCAAGACCGACCTGGTGGACGCCGCCCAAGTCCAGGCCCTTGGCGACCGCCTGACACGCATCAATCGGCGGGCGCCGATCCGGGTGGTCGAGCACGGCCAGATCGACTTGGCCGAGTTGCTCGACATTCGCGGCTTCAACCTCAATGCGGACCTGGGCGCAGGGTTCAGCCTGCGACCGGTGGGCAAGGCCACCCCGGGCGATCGCATCAGCAGCCTGGTGTTGCGCACCGACAAGGCGCTGGATATCGACAAGCTCAGCGAGTTCATGAACCAACTGCTGGAAGAGCACGGCAAGCAACTGCTGCGCTACAAAGGCGTGCTGAACATCGCGGGCGAACCCCGTCGACTGGTGTTCCAGGGCGTGCTCAAGTTGTACGGTTTCGATTGGGACACCGAATGGGCCCCCGACGAAGCCCGGGAAAGCGTGATCGTGTTCATCGCCGACGAACTGCCTGAAGAGAAGATCCGCGCCGGATTCGAAGCGGCGCTACTTTGACTATACCTGCGTTCGTCAAAACGTCTGCCTGAAGCGCTTTTCGTGGCGAGGGAGCTTGCTCCCGCTCGGTTGCGCAGCAACCGCCAAAAAGCGAGGGCGGCTACGCCCCCCAGCGGGAGCAAGCTCCCTCGCCACCACCGCTATTTGATCAGCAGTTTTTGCTCCAGATGGTCCAGGTGCTCGTCCATCAGCCGCACGGCTTCGTTGACGTTGCGACCTTCCACGGCGTCGACGATCGCCAAGTGTTCCTGCCAGGCGCAATGTCGGCGCGACTTGACCTCGTGTCGCGCCAGGGCCAACGAGGTCAACGGCACCAGGCTGCCGAGAAATTGCAGCAACGGCGCGTTACCGGCCATGGCGGCCAGTTGCAGGTGAAACTCGCCGGACAGGCGTATCGCCGGGCCACGCTCGCCGCGGTCCAGGCAGTGCTGTTCCTGTTCCACCAGATCCCGAAGACGTCGTAGATCCTGCGGTCGTGGCGCCTGGCAGGCCAGGCGCACCAGCGTCTGCTCGGCCAGGCGGCGAGCGTGGAGGATCTGCCGGGTCTGCTCCAGATCTGGCGCGGCGACCTGGGGGCGGTGGTTGGGGCGCAGTATCACCACTTGCTGGTGGGACAGGCGAGCCAGGACGCGGCGAATGATGCTTCGGCTGACGCCGAACACATCTCCCAGGCTTTCCTCGGTGAAGCGGCTGGCCGGGGCAATGCGTTGTTCGAGGATGGCGTCGAAGATCCGCGGGTAGATATCGTCCACCGACGGTTTGCCGATCCGGCCGGGCAGGGGCAGGGCGGCAAGTACGTTGCGGTTATGTTGATGGGAAACGAGAGTGTTCATGGCGGTCTCCGCAGGCCCAGGCTCAAGTGCCGAGGCTGTCGTCCGGAATATTCAATTCGATGCCCATGCGCTGGCCTTCCCGGAGAATGTGCCGACGCATTTCGGCGCTGGCCTGGGCGCTGTTCTTGCCACGGATGGCACGGACCACGGCTTCGTTTTCTTCCAGGCGTTCGGCCAGGTGTTCGGGCGAGTTGCGCAACACATCGGCGCTTTGCTTGAGGGCGTTGCTGGTCTGCTGGACCACGCTCTGGAAGATCGGGTTGGACGTCAGGGCAAACAGTTCTTCATGGAAAGCGATGTAGGCGTTGGCACAGGCGTCGCTGTCATTGGCTTCCAGGGCTTCGCGCATGTCCATGAGGGTCAGGCGCAACTGGCCGACTTCCTTGCTGCTGATGGACTGGGCCACGAGGCCGACGATGAAGGGCTCCAGGGTGTAGCGCAGTTGCAACAAGTCTTCCAGGCTCGCGCCGGCCATGGCGCTGCCTTCACTGACGGTATCGTTGAGATTGGCCTCCAATACCACGACGCCTTTGCCGGGCATCGAACGCACCAGGCCCAGTGTCTCCAGGACGATCACCGCTTCACGCAGGCTGGGCCGGCTGATGCCCATTTGCTCGGCCAGTTCGCGCTGGCCGGGCAGCATGTCCCCCGAGCGCCACTGGCCCCGGGCGAGGGCGGCGCGGAGTTTCTCCACCACGGAATTGACGACGGTCGATGAGCTGATCACATGTGACTCCTTGGAAATCAATCAGGCAATACCGGCTCGCGGGCCGGCATCGCCGTCTTTCAGAATTGCTGGTGATGGGCGCTGCCCACCGGTTTTCTGGGTTGAAAGGTATAGCCTTGTTGGCCGGACAGCACCTTGCGCGCCCGAGGAACATCGATGTCTTTCTCCCAGCGGGCAATCGCCACGGTGGCCACGCAGTTGCCAATCAGGTTGGTCAGGGCCCGGCCAATGCCCATGAACCAGTCCACGGCCAACACCAGCACCAGGCCCACCACCGGGATAGCCGGGATCGCGGTCAGCGTCGCCGCCAGGATTACCAATGCCGAGCCGGGAATGCCATGGGCGCCCTTGGAAGTGATCAGCGACACCAGCAGGATGGTCAACAGATCGCTCAGGGCCAGGGGTGTACCGGTGGCGTTGGCAATGAAGACAATCGCCAGGGTCAGGTAAATCGAAAAGCCATCCAGGTTGAACGAGTAACCGGTTGGAATCACCAAGCCCACGGTGGAGCTGCCGATCCCCAGGTGTTCGAGCTTGCGCATGATCTGTGGCAGCACGGCATCGGACGAAGCGGTACCGAGGACGATCAGCAGCTCTTCGCGCAGGTATTTGAGAAACGGCAGCATCGGCAGGCCCGATGCGCGCATCACCAGACCGAGGATCACGGCGACAAACGCGATGCAGGTCAGGTAGAACAGGCCGACGAGGCTGCCCAGGTGCTGCAGCGAGTCCAGGCCATATTTGCTGGTGGTGAAGGCAATGGCGCCAAACACGCCGATAGGGGCCAGGCGCACGATCATGCCCATGATGCGGAAGATCACGTGGCTGAGTTCGTTGATCAGCCGTGAAATACCAGAAGCGGCGTCACCGACGAGGTTCAATGCACTGCCGAACAGCACGGCGAACAGCAGCACCTGCAGGATATTGTTTTCCGCGAACGCTCCGATCACTGAGGTCGGGATCAGGTTCATCAGGAACTGCGTAGTGGTGACCAGGTGCTGGCCACGCTGGGCGATATCGTTCACGTCCGTGCTGGAGAGCTGCTCCAGGTGGATGTTCGCGCCGCTGCCAATGCCGGTGCTGAAGGCAAGGACCAGGCCGATGACCAGGGCGATGGTGGTAAGGACTTCGAAGTAGATGACCGACTTGAGGCCGATGCGTCCGACCTTCTTGAGATCACCGGCGCCGGAGATGCCGCTGACCACCACGCAGAACACGATCAGGCCGATGAGCATCTTGATCAGCTTGATAAAGCCGTCGCCGAGGGGTTTGAGCTGTGCAGAGTATTCGGGAAGGGTAAGCCCACAGACGATGCCGAGCACCAGTCCGAGGACAACTTGAAGGAAGATCGACCGCGAGCACCATTTGAGCATGGGAGGGATTCCTGGTTCGGTGTCCTTGTTCGCCAGAGGAGCTGGCGTCGGGACTTCATTATTGTGGTCTTACCGGTTTGTCCAGTGCAGGCGCAGTCTAGGCGCTGTTTTCGCGGGTATGCAAGCCCGATGGTGATGGTTTGGCTTGACCGGTCTTACCAGTTGCGATGAAAGCCCTGTGCTTGAGCCATTCCCAGGTTGGAAAAAATTTTGCCGCCAGATGCCTAAATGGATAACGAGGCGATACACAAGACTGTGGCGAGGGAGCTTGCTCCCGCTCGGTTGCGCAGCGACCGCAAAAATCTTGGGGCTGCTGCGCAGCCCAGCGGGAGCAAGCTCCCTCGCCACAGGGGATAATGGGTCAGAGAATACTTAGAATGAACGTTACTTTTGATTGTTCTTCCGTCTCGGCAAGATAGAGATAAGGCGAACCGCGCAGTCTTAAGCCCCCTACATATTTTTTATTGGCGGTCATGAGCGAAACGCGGGTGTGGCCGGATTTAATATTTTCCGGCGAGATGACATTCTGTTGAACGTCGATAAGGGTGAAAAGCGTCGGCTCCTGAGTATTTGGGTCTTTTGCGCCAAGCACTTCGAGTAAACTTTTGCCAATCAATTTGTTGTAGTGATCGCCAGTGTTTTTTATGGTCAGGAGATAGCCACCCGCCGTATGCCGGAAATGCAATCGCAAGGGTTCGCCGCGGGTCCTGGGATCTTCGGCGCGCATGCCAAGCAGGTGTGAGTGATCTTGGGTCTGGGGTCTGCCGGTAAAAAAGCCACCGCTGAAAGCACTGATGGTCGCTATTGCGGGGTTGCCATGCAGCCTCCCCAGCAGATTGACGTGAGCGCTGAACATATCAAGGGTTGCATGAAAAGAATGTTCACTGTCCATGTGAATATTGACTCCTGTATTGATTAATGAAGTTCGGGGTGCGGCGAGCTGGATCTTATTGAGTTATTAATGGCTTGTGGGATTATCTGTATTACAGGGCGTTAATTGCTTACTGGTGTTAGTTGTTTGATCGTGAGTTTTACACGCCAATAAAAAAGGCCCGCATCTTTCGATGCGGGCCTTTTTGGCTACGCGTTGGCGAGCTAATTAAGCGCCGTATACCGGCAGCTTCTTGCAGATCGCCTTGACCTTCTCACGCACGGCGTCGATGACCGCTTCGTTGTTCAGGTCCGCCAGGATGTCGCAGATCCAGCCGGCCAGTTCCTTGCACTCGGCTTCCTTGAAGCCGCGAGTGGTCACGGCCGGGGTGCCGAAGCGCAGGCCCGAAGTGACGAACGGCGAGCGTGGGTCGTTGGGTACCGAGTTCTTGTTGACGGTGATGAACGCCTTGCCCAGCGCCGCGTCGGCGTCTTTGCCGGAGATTTCCTGCTTGATCAGCGAGAGCAGGAACAAGTGGTTTTCAGTACCGCCGGACACCACGTCGAAGCCGCGCTCGATGAACACGCCGGCCATGGCCTTGGCATTCTTCACCACTTGTTGCTGGTAAGCCTTGAACTCAGGTTGCAGGGCTTCCTTGAAGCAGATCGCCTTGGCTGCGATCACGTGCTCCAGCGGGCCACCCTGGGCGCCCGGGAAGACGGCGGAGTTCAGCTTCTTCTCGATGTCGGCGTTGGCACGGGCCAGGATCAGGCCACCACGTGGACCGCGCAGGGTCTTGTGGGTGGTGGTGGTGACCACGTCGGCGAACGGCACCGGGTTCGGGTAGACGCCTGCGGCGACCAGGCCGGCAACGTGGGCCATGTCGACGAACAGGTAGGCACCGACCTTGTCGGCGATCTCGCGGAAACGCGGGAAGTCCAGGACCTGGGAGTAGGCGGAGAAACCGGCCACGATCATTTTCGGCTTGTGCTCGAGGGCCAGGCGCTCGACTTCGTCGTAGTCGATCAGGCCGTTGCCGTCGATGCCGTACTGGACGGCGTTGTACAGCTTGCCGGAGGAGGAAACGCTGGCGCCGTGGGTCAGGTGACCGCCGTGGGCCAGGCTCATGCCCAGGATGGTGTCGCCGGCTTGCAGCAGCGCCAGGTACACGGCGGCGTTGGCTTGGGAGCCTGCGTGTGGCTGGACGTTGGCGTAATCGGCGCCGAACAGTTGCTTGGCGCGGTCGATGGCCAGTTGCTCGACCACGTCGACGTACTCGCAACCACCGTAGTAGCGCTTGCCTGGGTAGCCTTCGGCGTACTTGTTGGTCAGTACCGAGCCTTGAGCTTCCATCACCGCGGGGCTGGTGTAGTTTTCCGAAGCGATCAGCTCGATGTGCTCTTCCTGGCGCTGAGCTTCTTGCTCCATGGCGGCAAAGAGATCGGCGTCGTACTTGGCAATAGTCAAATCACGGCTGAACATGGCGGTCCTCAAGGATCGGGGCAGAAAAGGGGGGCATTCTACCTCAACCGGTTTTGGAAGGCATATGAAAGGGCGTCATGTCTTGGACGAATGGGTTTCACGCAGGGCTCAGCGTCGCCTGTACCGGCCTCATCGCGAGCAGGCTCGCTCCCACATTGGACCTGCGTACACATAACCCTGTGAGAGCGAGCCTGCTCGCGATGAGGCCAGTCCAGACACTAAAAATCTCAGTCGAGCATGAACAACGCATCATTGCTGAACTGCGCTTCGAACCGATTGGCGGGCATCGGCCGGCCGAACAGGTAACCCTGGACTTCGTCGCAGCCGTGTTCGCGCAGGAAGTCCAATTGCTCGTGGGTCTCGACGCCCTCGGCGATCACCGCCAGGTTGAGGCTGTGGGCCATGGCGATGATCGCCCGGGCGATCTGCGCATCCTGCTCGCCGGAGGGTAGGCCGTCGACGAAGGTGCGGTCGATCTTCAGCACGTCGATGGGGAATTGCTTGAGGTAGTTGAGCGACGAATAACCGGTGCCGAAATCATCGACGGCAATGCTCAGGCCCAGGTTCTTCAACCCGGCGAGGATCTGCATCGCCTCGCTGACTTCGCGCATCAGGATACTTTCCGTCAGTTCCAGCTCCAGGCAGGCCGGCGGCAGGCCAGTGCTGCGCAGGATATTGGCGATGCGCGTGCCCAACTGGCCGTCGGAGAACTGCCGGGCGGAAATGTTGACCGAGACTTTCGGCACCCGGACCTTGGCCTGGTGCCAGGTCCTGAGCTGCCGGCAGGCTTCGGTGATGACCCAGTCGCCGACGTCTACCACTAAACCGAGTTCTTCGAGCACCGGGATGAAATCCCCCGGCGGCACCAACCCGCGTCGCGGATGGCGCCAGCGCAGTAGGGCTTCGGCGCCAGTCAAACGTTTGCCATCGCCGCTGAACTGCGGCTGGTAATACAGCACGAACTCGTTCTGCTCCAGGGCATGACGCAGGTCACTTTCCAGTTCCAGGCGCTCCAGGGCGCTGGCGTTCATGTCGGCCTGGTAGAACTGGAAGTTGTTCTTGCCGCGTTCCTTGGCGTGATACATGGCCGTGTCGGCGTTCTTCATCAACTGGCTCAGCTCGTTGCCGTCCTGGGGACTCAGGGCGATGCCGATACTGGCGGTGACGAAGAACTCACGGCCTTCAAGCACGAAGGGGCGGACCAGACTGGCGAGGATCTGCTCGGCCACGTTGATGGCCCGGTTCAGCGCCATTTCACGGCTGGCGCGCGGTTGCAGCAGCAGCGTGAACTCGTCGCCGCCCATGCGCGCCACGGTGTCGTCGTCAGCAACGCAGCCGAGCAGGCGCGTGGCCATTTCCTTGAGCATCCGGTCGCCGGCGGCATGGCCGAGGGAGTCGTTGATCGGCTTGAACCGGTCCAGGTCGAGGAACATCAGCACGACCCAGGTCTTCTGCCGTTCGGCCGATTGCAGCGCGGTGTGCAGGCGATCCTGGAACAGCGTGCGGTTGGGCAGGTGGGTCAGGGCGTCGTAATAGGCCAGGCGATGAATGCGCTGCTCGCTGGCCTTGCGTTCGCTGATGTCGCTGAAGAAACACACATAGCTGGCCAGGTCGCCTTCGTCATCCAGCACCGCGGTGATGCCGACCCAGGCAGGGTAGTGTTCGCCATTGCGGCGCTTGAGCCAGACTTCGCCTTCCCAGGTGCTGTGCTGTTGCAGTTGCTTGAGCACGTAGCGCAGGTGGGCTTCCTGCTGGTCGTCCACGGTCAGCATGTTGGGCAATTGGTCCAGCACTTGCGACACGGCATAACCGCTGACGCGACTGAAGGCTTCGTTGGCCTGGACAATGTAGCCAGCCGGGTCGGTGATCAGGATCGCCGAGGTCGAATGCTCGAAGACCGTGGCGGCCATGCGCAGGTCTTTTTCGGCGCGACGTTGCTGGCTGATGTCACGGCCCACACCCAGTACGCCTTCGAACGCGCCATGTTCATCCCACACCAGCACCAACCGCAGCTCGATGGGGATCTTGCGCCCGTCGGCACGCAGGCAGTCGAACAGGAACAACTGGGTCTGCATCTGGTTGCGCAGCTCGGCCAGTTGCGCGGGCTTGTCGAGGGCCTTGCTGACCCGGTCCATCAGGCTGTAGATGCCGGTCAGTTGTTGCGGGTTGGCGATGATCGATTGCCAGCCGTTCTGGAAAATCCAATCGGCGGTGTAGCCCAGCACCGCTTGCACCGACGGGCTGACATAGTTGAGCGAAAGCTTGTTGTCGGTGGAGAAAATCACGTCGCTGATGCTTTCGGCGAGCATCCGGTAGCGTTGCTCGCTGTCGCGCAGCGATTCGCTGGCCTCGATCTGCTCGGTGACGTCCTTGGCCACGCCGATGATTCGCGTCACCTGGTTATGCCGGTCGCGGGCCAGGGCCTGTTCGCGGATGTCGAAACAGCGCCACTTGCCATTGCGATGACGAAAGCGCAACTGGCATTGCAGCAACTGCGTGTAACCGCCCCGCCGTTGTTCCTGGCGCAGGTTGTGGTAGTGATCGGCGTCGTCGCTGTGCAGCAGGATTTCCCAGAAGTACTCGCCCATCTGGTGCAGTTCGGTGCGGTCGTATCCCAGGGTCTGGCCCAGGTGATGGTTGCTGAAGATCATCCGCTGGCTGATGACGTCCTGCACATAGAGATGGTCCGGCACGGTGCGCACCACGTCGGACCAGAACCCCTCGCGTTCGAGCAGCGAGAGCTCGATCAGCTTGCGGCTGGTGATGTCGCTGATGCTCAGGATGACCGCGTTGTAGTCGTGCTGTTTTTCCGGCAGGCGCAGCACCAGCCACAGGTGCTGGTCGCGACCGTGGGCGTCCTGGAGCTTGATCTCCAGTTCCAGTTGCTTGTGTTGATCGAGCAGCGCTTCGAGCAGCTTCGAGCCGACGGGGTTGTTGTCCTGCGCACCCTTGCCGACCAGCAACTGCCAAGCCTGGTCGCAGGAATCGACGTTGAGCAATTTCAACGCCATCTGGTTGACTTCGGTGACGTGAACTTCCTGGCGCAGCTGTTCGAGTTGGTGAGTGGTTTGTAGCCAGGCGCGCAATTGCTCGCCCGTGTGCAGGCCGGCTCGCTCGAAAAAGGCCTTGAGCCCCGACAGGTCAAGTACGCACAGGGCTACCCCGGTGCCTTCGAAAATATCCTGGTAACGTCGCCGCCCCTCGTGCAACTGCCGCTGGCGCCGACGCATGTTCAACAGCGCGATCACCGGCAACAACGAAAACGCCAGGCCCAGCAGGCATTTGCCGATGAAGGCCGGCAACAGTTGTTCGATCACCTGGCGGCGGTCGAACAGCCCCCGCAGTTGCCAGTCGCTGCTGCTCAGGGGCACGGTCAGTACGGTGCTTTTCAGGTCATCCGGCGACAGATGGGTCGGGCTGCTCGAAGGCAAGCTCTCGTCGCGGCTGATAATTTGCTGGTTGAGACGGTTCTCCACCAGCCATAGCGGGCGCAGCCCCACATCGGCTTGCTTGGTCAGGGTGGCGAAAAAGTTCGGGGTCAAGCGCAGGGCCCAATAGCCACGGCCGCTACCGCTGGCCTGGTGCAACAATAGATGCACCACGGAGCCGTCTTCGGCATTGCTGAAATAATGGGCCTGGGCCCGGCTGCGTCGCACCAGTTCGCTCAGGTAGTCGGCATCGTGGCTGTTGGCATCACTGTCACTGAGCACCCGGCCGGAAGGGCTCAGCAATGCCAAGCTGCGCAGCTCGGGGAGCGACTGCTGGAGTTTGTGAACCAGGGCCTGCTGCTCGTCGATACTTTGCGGTTGTTCGACGATCGGTAGCAGATTGAGGGCGATTTGCGCGTTCAAGGCCATGTTCAGGCTGACCTGCGCGGCGAGATCGGCGGTGTAGTCGATGGTGTACTGGCGCTGTTGCTGCTGGGTTTCGCGCAGTTGGTCGAGCAGTTGCCAGAACAGCAAGCCGAGCAACAGCAGCACCAGCGTGGCCAGCGCACCCTTCAATGTCCCGCGCAGGGGCGAGCCGGGCACGACAGCGGGTGCGCGAGGGGACAGGGGCGGAGTGACGTTGGACAAGCTGTAATCCTGCGTTTTGCTGGACTGGCGCGACGTGCACTATAAGCCGGACGCCCGAAGGGCGGCTAGCATGCCTTGACTTGTGGCAAAGTGCCAGCCCTGGGCGGCTGGACCTTGACCGACGGTTGAGGTAGCTTTGCCGGTCAAACAAGAGCGGTCCAGCTCCAGATTCCCAGGCTCTATTCGCCCGCAGGCATTGATGATCGTCAAGAGCCCGCGCCGCGCATGGCCTGGCTCGTTCTTTTCACCTGTCACTGACGCTAGGTTCACCATGGCTCAATACGTCTTCACCATGCATCGGCTGAGCAAAGTTGTTCCGCCGAAGCGGGAAATCCTGAAAAACATTTCTCTGTCCTTCTTCCCTGGCGCCAAGATCGGCGTGCTGGGCCTCAACGGTTCGGGTAAGTCCACGCTGTTGAAAATCATGGCCGGCGTCGATAACGAATTCGACGGTGAAGCCCGTCCGATGCCGGACCTGAACATCGGCTACTTGCCGCAAGAGCCACAGCTGGACCCAACCAAGACCGTGCGTGAAGTGGTCGAGGAAGCGGTCAGCGTGATCAAGGACGCCCAAGCGCGTCTCGACGAGGTCTACGCCGCCTACGCCGACCCGGATGCCGATTTCGACAAGCTGGCCGCCGAACAGGCCAAGCTCGAAGCGATCCTGCAGGCCAGCGACGGCCACAACCTCGATCGCCAGCTGGAAGTCGCCGCCGATGCGCTGCGCCTGCCGGCGTGGGACGCGAAGGTCGAACACCTCTCCGGTGGTGAGAAGCGCCGCGTGGCCTTGTGCCGCCTGCTGCTGTCGGCACCGGACATGCTGCTGCTCGACGAACCGACCAACCACCTGGACGCCGATTCCGTCGCCTGGCTCGAACACTTCCTGCACGATTTCCCAGGCACCGTGGTGGCGATCACGCACGACCGTTACTTCCTGGACAACGTCGCCGGCTGGATCCTCGAACTCGACCGCGGCGCGGGCATTCCGTACGAGGGCAACTACTCGGGTTGGCTGGAAGCCAAGTCCGATCGTCTGGCCCAGGAATCCAAGCAGCAGTCGGCCCACGAAAAAGCCATGAAGGAAGAACTGGAGTGGGTGCGCAAAGGCGCCAAGGCCCGCCAGTCCAAATCCAAGGCACGTCTGCAACGCTTCGAGGAAATGCAGTCCCAGGAATTCCAGAAGCGCAGCGAAACCAACGAGATCTACATCCCGGCCGGTCCGCGCCTGGGTGACAAGGTCATCGAGTTCAAGAACGTCAGCAAGGGCTACGGCGACCGCGTGCTGATCGACAACCTGTCGTTCTCCATGCCCAAAGGCGCCATCGTCGGTGTGATCGGTGGTAACGGCGCGGGTAAATCCACGCTGTTCCGCATGTTGATGGGCAAGGAAACCCCGGATTCGGGCAGCATCGAGATCGGCGAAACCGTGCAACTGGCCTGCGTCGACCAGAGCCGCGAAGACCTGGACGGCAGCAAGACCGTGTTCCAGCAGATCTCCGACGGTTCCGACCAGATCCGCATCGGCAATTATGAAATCCCGTCGCGCACTTACGTGGGCCGCTTCAACTTCAAGGGCGGCGACCAGCAAAAGTTCGTCAAGGACCTGTCCGGTGGTGAGCGCGGTCGCTTGCACCTGGCGTTGACCCTGAAGGAGGGCGGCAACGTCCTGCTGCTCGACGAACCGTCCAACGACCTCGACGTCGAAACCCTGCGTTCCCTGGAAGAAGCCTTGCTGGACTTCCCGGGCGCCGCCATTGTGATCTCTCACGATCGGTGGTTCCTCGACCGCGTGGCGACCCACATCCTGGCGTACGAAGACGACTCCCAGGCGGTGTTCTTCGAGGGCAACTACACCGAGTACGAAGCCGATCGCAAGAAACGCCTCGGCGAAGCGGCCGCCCAGCCGCATCGTGTACGACACAAGAAACTGGCCTGATTCGGTCGGTTGTATAAAAAACGGAGCCTTTTAAGGCTCCGTTTTTTATGGGCGCAATACTGCCTTCACCACAGATCAGAAGTGTGGGAGCCCACTTGAGCGGGCACTGCGAAATCGAGCGAGAGTATGTTGGGAATCGTCGGATCGATTTCATACAGCAGGGCATAACCGGCGCCCGTAATGCCCGTCAGCAGGCTGACGTCGGGAACCCGATCGCTGTCGAGGACGGGGCCTTCGAAAAACTGCCGGGCGACTTCGCCAAGGGCCTGTTTGACCTTGTTGATGCCTTCGGGATTGTCCGAATGCCGATACAAGTCATACAGGCAGATCAGGTTGCCAAAATCGCCATGGCACAAGTTATAACCGTCACCCAAGCCGTGCTGCCACAGGTTGTTCTCGCAGCGCTGTATGTCGTCGAGCACCGTCTGCCGGGTTGTTTCATCCAAGGCAGCTCCCATCGACTTCATGAGTTGTCGCCTGGCGATGAGAATGCCGCCGTCTCCGTGGCACCACTTCGAGGCATGGTCCAGGGGGCCCAGCTCTCTCAGGTCGAGCCAGAAACCTTCCCGGCTCAAGCGGTTTTCACCCTCCAGGATCTGGATGGCCAAGGGCACCAACATTTCATCGCCAGTCACGTCATAGGCTTTGCACAACGCATGGATGACGCCCGAGAGACCATGGGACAGGCCGGTCAGAATGACGGAGCGATCATCACGTCGCAGAAGCTGGCCGTCTTCAATCAGGACTTGATCCTTTATGTAGTCGACCATGCGCCGAATGGCCGGCAGCACATCCGCGTGCGCCGATAATGCGTGGATGTTGGCCAGTAGCGTTACCGTGCCACAACAACCGCCCAAGAAGTCGAAGTCGTAGTGTTCAGGCGGTACTTCAATCAATTGGGTCAGCAGGCTGGCAATTTTCTCGTCGTGTTTCGGGTCGCCGGTGATTTGACGACGATTGATGAGCAGATAGATGTAAGAACCCAGGCCATGGTAAGCACTGACGGTCAGGTCGGCTTTGAAGAAACCAAAATGTTGTTCCAATGAGTCCAGTACCTGGTCCAGGAGTGACAGCAAGTGCGGTTTGCCGCTGACCTTGAACAGGCTCAGGTAAAACAACCCAATCCCGGCAATACCGGAGTAAAGCCCGTGATCCATTGGGGAGGGGTATTTCCTGTGAGTCGTGGGGTGCTTATGGAAAGCCAACCAACAGACGTCCGTTGCCGTTCCCTTGAGTGCAAGCGCTTCGAGGCGGGAGCTGATGCTCAGAATGCCATCGAGTCGATTCTCTGGGGCCGCTTTTTCAGGCGTGGCACGGGGTGATGGCTGCCCATTGGGTCCTGGATACAAACACATTTCGAGCAGCGTGAGTTGTAAGGCCCTGTCGGCTTTGGACAGGTTGGCTATTTTTTGTAGGCAACTTTTTATGGGGGGCTGGAGCTGCGTCATTTCGATTGTTTCACCTTGTGCGCTCGTCAGCTGGTTGGAACTGAGCGACAGGGTGAAACACGGAATGGCGGCTCTTTGCAGGTCGGCTATTTCATGACGCGGTATCCCCTTTTCCCGGTAGGGTTCTTTCAAATCCTTCCACAAGGTTGCAAGCAGAAGTTCCCGGTCCAGCATGTTCTTCATGAAGCGTGGGTGGCGGCTCAATCCGATAAAGTCGGCATAACGCTGTGAATTTTTAAGCAATACGCGGGTTGATAGTTCGCTGGCGGCTTGTTCCAGTAGTTGCATCATCGCCTGCCGATGGGTCATCAACTCCTCGTAGGCGTATTCAAAACCATGGAGCAGCTCCGCTTTATATGCCTCAGGTCCCTTGTGTACGCCGTGGAGAAGCGGCAGATGTTTTTGCTCTGGGAAGTGTTCGAATTCGGTTTTGCGTAGATGGTAGAAGCCTTCTTCGAAAACCAAGGCGTGGCGGGTGGAGATGAACAGCTCCTGCCGAGTCAGTCCGCTCTGGTCGTTATTGGAACCTTGTGAGAAGGGTACAAAGCCGCTGGAACATACCGACTGTTGGACCAACTTGAAGGTATTGGACAGCGCACAATCGGCAGGCAGTTCGAGTAACAGGTCGCTGGTGGACGCGGTGAACAAGCATTCGAGATCAATCATGACCGGGCTGCTGCCACACGCGATGATATTTTCGTAATGAAAGTCGATGCCGTTGAGTGCGTGGATGACAGCGATTTGTGCGCCCATCTTTCTGTAGAACAGCGCCACGTCCGCTGCGCTGGCACAAGGCGTATTGTCGATCTTTTCTACCCAGCTATGCCGCCCGCGGCTGAGGATTCTTGGCGCGTGGATGGCAAAACAATCAGCGCCTGTCCACTCACGTAGTTGTCCAAGCAGTTGATTGAAAAAAAGTGCTTCTCGGCTTGCTCGTGGCTTGTAGACCAACGAGGTTGTGCGGAACTTGACCTGGCAGACCGTTTCACCGCGACCGTGGGGATCGCCCAGGCCGAACTCAATGGCATCGATTGTCCGAGACGGAATCGAAAATGCTGTCTCCAGCGCCTCAATATCATCGGCGAAGTCGAGAATGATCGCGTAAAGATAGTTGAGTGTGTCTTCCAGCAAATCAAACAGCAACGTTGCCAACACAGGATAGGCTTCGAAAAAATCAAGCAAAGGCAAGGTGCGCAGGTGCTCGCTGAAGCCATCCAGGTCAATGTCGTCGCCATCGGCAATCCGTGTATTCAGATAATGGACCAGACTTTGTTCTGACGTGCGTCCGACTCGGGCCAGGACGTAGCGCTCGAGGCTTGCAAACAGCGCGGGTGCATCGATGTGCATGGCGGCTTTGCTGTAGCGCCCATCTGCCTTGAACATGTCGAGGAAATAAAGAAAAAAACGATAGCCAAACCAATAGAAATTGTCTTTGCCGCTCGAGGCCTGTGGGTCAATGGAAATGCTGTCGAGTCGAGTGATTTTTCCTTTCAAGGTCATCAAGACGGCTTCGCCGTCGCTAGGCAGGTGCCAGTCGTTGATAGGCTCCTTGGCATAGGCAGCCAGTTGCGCCCTGTCCAGCCCAAAGTGATTCAGCAAGGCTTGATCATCGTTATGCAGGCGGGTCAGGTTGTTTTCAAAAAGGGCGATGTCGCCGTCGGAAGAGAATCGATACTGGCCTCGCTGATTCATCTTCAAAGCGTTAACAAGCATGCCGTTGCTCCAGACATGGATAGAGCAGGCAATGCCTGCTCTATGTTTATAGGTGTTGCCTGTTCTTACGATCGGTTGACAGGCTTAGCACCCGAGTGTCGAACATTCCAGATTGGTGCACGTTCCGAAGGTGTTGCACTCCAGCGTCGTCGACAGAATCGACGCCGTGTTGTTCGCAGGGGCTTGGTAAGCGTCGAATTCGCTATAGAAGTCGCCGGACATGTTCAGGATTTTTTCGCTCATGTTTTTTTCCTCATGGTTATCAAAAACACATACAGCGACCACGGTCTATTGGGTGCGATTAAACGCATCCGAACTGTAGTGTGTAAATGAAGTTGTGTTATAGCTGGGATTAGGGAGTCGCAAAGACCTGTTGGGCAGGTCTACTTCGATGGCAAAGGATTTAGCATAGAAGCGCAGTGCAGTTTACAGTGCCGCACTCTACAATGGTCACTGTCGCTGATTCGGTGCCGAGGTCGGTTACCTGTTTGTAAGACTTAAAGTCGGCGTCGAAGTCGCCCGACATGGCCAGTATTTTTTCGCTCATTGTTGTATCTCCTTTGTTGTTGCAGTGCGCCGATTACGGCGCGGAAAAACATTAGCACGGTCCTGACCTAACGCAAATTTGTTGTGATGACTTCATGTTGCGGTTACATATGACTACATGAAGTTACAGGCTGTTAATTAGTTGTGCCCTGCAAGGATCGGCGATCCGCTGTTTGCTTGACCCCATCGGGTCGCCTGCCGGCCGTGCATGGCCCTGGGGCCTGGGGATGGATCGGACGACCTCTGTTGGGACGTAAAGCAGAAGCTCCGCATTGGAGGGAGATATTAGGAGAGAAGCCGGAAGCTCCGATGCTGGTCTGGGCGCTTAGATACCCAAGGCGATACATCAACGTAACCAAGTTCGCCGATGTTGTTTGTCAGTAGGCAGGAACCGCCGTATACGGAGCTGTACATGCGGTTGTATGACAGAACGGCGGCCATGACGCCGCCGTCTACTCGATTTACGACTCCGAGTGCTGGGCTTACAAGAAGTTACGGCGCCATGAGGTTAACTCACCGGTATCCTCTACCTGGCAGTATGCCTTGAAGTCGCTATCGAAATTTCCAGACATTGCTAACAGTTGCTCACTCATCATACATCTCCTTTGTATTGTCGTGATGCACCGGTAGGTGCGAGGAAAACACTAGCACAGCGCTGATTCGGTACAAGTTCGTTGTTGTGGCCTTATGTTGCTGTTATATATTGCTACAAGTAGGTGGGTGTGCCTGGTTGTCGTTAGGTGTTTGACGTGCTTTGCTCGACAATTGTCTGTCCCGGGACAAAAATTTATTGTCGGAAAAGATTCTTATGATGCCTTGGTCATCCAGTCTTTATCGCAACAACTTCAATGACAAGGTCGCCCGCCGGTCGCTGCCAGACCACCTCATCCCCAACCTTGGCCCCCAGCAGCGCCCGCCCCAGTGGCGAGCCCCAGTTGATTAAGCCACTGGCTGCATCGGCCTGGTCTTCACCGACCAATTGCACTTGCTGCTCCCGATCCTGCTCATCGGCAAAGGTGACCCAATGCCCGATCCGCACCTGATCAGTAGCGTTCGATGCCACGACCTGGGCGCTTTGCAGGCGTTGGTTGAAATACCGCAGGTCTCGTTCGATGTCGGCGATACGCTGTTTATCCGCCCGCTCGCCCTGGGCAGTCTGTTGGCTATGCATTTGCTGCAACTCGGCGACCCGCGCCTGCAATTGAGCAAGCCCTGCCGGTGTGACGTAGTTGGGTTGCGCGCTGACCTGGCGCTCGACCGGCTGGTCGGCCTGGGCAGCGGCGTTGTCTTCATTGACGAAGGCGCGGCTCATGAAGTTCTCCTCTGTCGAAGCTTGAGGGGCTTGGTTTCGGTGAGTGCCTATATGCGACTCACTGCGAGCGATAAGCCCGGGCCGCGTCCAGGTCCTTCTGCTGCTGCCAGGCCCGTTCGCGTTCGTCCCAATGGCGCTCGCGGTAGGCGTTACGCTCTTCACTCTCACGCATCGCCTGGCATTGGCGGAAGCCGTCGCTCCAGCCCTCGGCGTAGCGTGCATCCTTGAGGTAACGCGGCACGTCTTTCCTGAATTGGCCGGTGATCACCCCAGCCGCTTGCCGGCCACTGCTGCAGCCATCGTCGTAGCCATCGGCGAAGGCCGGTGGATAACCTCGCGCGATCAGGTCTTCGTGGGTGGTTTCACAACCACCGAGCAACATCAGCACACCCAGTACCATCGCCGCGCGCTTCATTTTCGTTTCCTGCAAATCCCACCTTCAATAAGTCTAGAAGTGGATTCGTCAGAAAGGCGTGAAAGCGCGGTGATCAATCCGTTGGTTGCGCAGGCCAGGGTCAGTAGTGATACCACTTCACCTCAAGCATCACCTCGTTCTCCGGCGAGGCCAATTGGCTGAACTCCCGTTGGGCACTCAGGCGCAGGCCGAGGTTGCGGGACAGTTCCCATTGCTGATTGAGGCTCAGGCTACGGCGCACTTCGCCGTTGACGAAATAATCGCCCTTGGCTTCCAGGCTCAGGTTGCCCAGCGGGTTTTTCCACAGCACACCGCTATTGAAACCGGCGGCCGGGGCGATGAACTGGGCGAAATCGTTGTTGTGTTCCACCCGCACCGTGCCCAGGGCAAAGCCCAGCACATCGTCGCCCAGGGCCCAGGTGCCGCCCGCGCCGCCGTTGACGTGGCTGACCAAGGTTTCATCGTCGTGTTTGCCCGGCACCCGCTCCAGGCCGCCGGTGACCTGCCAGGACAGCGGTTGCAGCAACTCGTTGCGCGGGGTCAGGGAGCGAATGGTCGCCAGGTCCAGTTGCTGCACCTGCCAGTCGTTGCCCTCGTATTGGCGCAGCTTCAATTGGAGGATTTCGATCTGTGCCCCCAGCGGAAAGCTCTCTGCATTGTCGTTGAGATCGTGATAGGCCATGCGCAAGCCATATTCGCCGAATGCCCGGTCGCCCCGCGTGCCGAGGCCGGCCTGCCAGGTGCGCGATTGGTGACCATCTTCGGGCAGGCCCGGTTGCGGGATCTCGAGTTCCGGTGCGGGGTTCTGGTTGATCGCCCGCAACAGTTCGAAGCTGCGCTGGGCCCGTTGCGGATCACGTTCCTGGCCGTTGGCGCGATAGCGCTCCAGGCGATAGGCCGCATCGATGATCAGCGCTTGGCGCTCACGCGGCAGCGCCTTGAAGGCCGGCGTTTGCAACTGCTGCTGGTCGGCGCTGACCTTCAGCACCCATTGCTGCTCATCATCGCTGAGCGGTTCGGCGCGGCTGAGCAGTTCCCGTTCCCGGGACGGCCGATACTGGATGCTTTCCACCAAGCCGGCTTCCTTCACCGCCTTGACGGTGTCGGTGGGAATCGCTGTCAGCGGGAATTGTTCGGTCAGGCGCAGGCTGGGGCGGGCCACTTGCAACAGCTCGAGCAAGCGATAGGAGCAGTTTTCGTCGAAGAAGAAATAGTCGAACTGGATCTGCTTGAGTTCCCAGACATGCTCGACCATGCGCTCGGTTTCCGCCTGGCTCAGGTTGAGGCGGTATTCCCACAGGTCGCGGTTCTCCAGGCTACGGTACTCGGAGAGTTTTTCCTGGTACGGCACCAGGGCGAACAGGCCGGGGTAACCGCCCATCAGGCCTTTCCAGGCATAGAGGAGGCTATTGTCGGAGCCTTCGATATAGGCACCGAAGTTGATTGCGTAGCTGAGCAGGGCAGTCTTGTCGCTTTGTACGTCGGCCTGATCGATGCGCAACAGGGTGTGGCCGAACATCGAGGATGGGCTGTTGAGGTACGCGGCCGGGAAAATCATCACCGCGCTGTGGGGCGAGACGTCCTTGAACCACTGGGTGAAGTCGCTGCAATCGACTGCCGGCAGGTCTGCCAGGTTGAGCTGTGCCTTGAGCCAGCGGGTTCGCGCCGGGTAGACGCACTGGGCATGTTGCTGGCCGGCGTTGGCCGGGCCATACAAGGCTTGCAGCGTGGCGGTCAGTTCACGGTCGGGATGTTCGTTGCCATCGGGGGCGAGGAAGAATTTTTTCTCGCTGATATAGCTGCGCCAACCGCCGAGCTTGGCGGTTTCGTAGTGGCCCAGGGAAATCCAGAAGCGGTCATTGGCCAGTTGCTGCAAACGTTGAGGGTCGACATGAGGTGCGGCGGACAGCGGGGCGCACACACAGAGCGCCAGCCAGGCAAGGCGTTTGAGCATAGTCGGCTACTTGGAAAGTCGAAAAATAAAGACCGAAGGGCCCCAAAAAGAAAACCCGCTCCCCGAGAGGAGCGAGTGCTGCCGAGCTTAAGCTTGAGTGGCGTACTTGGCCAGGCGTGGGTCGTTTTTCAGCACGGCCAGGGTGTTGGTATGCACGTCTTCGGCAGTTACGTCAGCTTTGCTGAAGATCTGCTGGAAGTGCTCGTGGGTCACAGCGGAGAAATGCGCGCGGTCTTCCGGCGCCACGCCCAGTACCACGGCGTAGGTAGTCAGCGCTTCGCCCTGACCCTTGGCCATGTCTTCGGACAGCTCGTTCATCATCCCATTCATGGCCAGCCAGGACTTGCCGCCGTAGGTCAGTGCCGCGTTGGTCGAGCAGCCGTTGGTGCCGGAGGTCATGCCGAAGGTGGCGTTACCGGACGTGCCGTTGGTGGTGGATGCCAGGAAGTGTGCCGGAGTGCCACGCTGACCTTCGAACAGCATGTTGCCCCAGCCGCAATCCGGGCCGCCCGGCGCCTGAGCCATGGCGTTGATGGATACAGCGGTGAAGAGAGTACCGAGAAGAATCCGTTTCATAGCTATGTTCTCTTTATGTGCATACCGATGGACAAGGTCTGGCCCCTACAGCAGCCAGTGGGCCGGTTATTGTTCCAGCCGCGCAGTTTGGAGTTTAGGCACGATCCGAGGGTTCCGTGACATTTTGCAAAAACATTACATGTGATCACCGTTTTACGGGGCCCTGCCCGGGGTTTTGCCGTTGGCTATGCTTTGGTCAGAGGCGCTCCTTGCCAGTCAGGTACAGGCGGCGCCAGAATGCCGCTATCTGCCCCGCCTGATGTAAGGAAGCCCGATGCCTGATCCTGTTGCTGCCAGCTTGCGTCTAGCGCCCGAAGCGCTGACCCGTCCGTTTTCCGCTGAACAGTTCAGCTTCTCTACCACCAATGATCTGGAGCCCTTCCGCGGTGTGCTTGGCCAGGAACGTGCGGTCGAAGCCTTGCAGTTCGGCGTGGCCATGCCACGCCCCGGTTACAACGTATTCGTCATGGGCGAGCCGGGCACCGGCCGGTTTTCGTTCGTCAAACGCTACCTCAAGGCCGAAGGCAAGCGCCTGCAGACCCCGGCGGACTGGGTCTACGTCAACAATTTCGATGAGCCCCGCGAACCCCGCGCCCTGGAGCTGCCGTCGGGCACGGCGGGTGCGTTCATCGGTGACATCAACGGCTTGATCGACAACCTGCTGGCGACCTTTCCGGCGGTGTTCGAGCACCCGTCCTACCAACAGAAGAAAAGCGCCATTGACCGCGCCTTCAACCAGCGCTATGACCGAGCCCTGGATGTGATCGAGCGCCTGGCGCTGGAGAAGGACGTCGCGCTGTACCGTGACAGCAGCAACATTGCCTTCACGCCGATGAGCGAAGGCAAGGCCCTGGACGAGGCGGAGTTCGCCCAGTTGCCGGAAGCCGAGCGTGAGCGTTTCCACGAGGACATCTCTGGCCTTGAGGAGCGCTTGAACGAAGAGCTCGCCAGCCTGCCGCAATGGAAGCGCGAGTCCAGCAACCAGTTGCGCCACCTCAACGAAGAAACCATCACCCTGGCCCTGCAACCGTTGCTGGCGCCGCTGTCGGAAAAGTACGCAGAGAACGCCGCGGTCTGTGGCTATCTGCAGGCCATGCAGGTGTATCTGCTCAAGACCGTGGTCGAGCAACTGGTGGACGACAGCAAGAGCGACGCCATCGCCCGTAAACTGCTGGAGGAACAATACGCCCCGAGCCTGGTGGTCGGGCATCCGTCCAGCGGTGGCGCGCCGGTGGTGTTCGAACCGCACCCGACCTACGACAACCTGTTCGGCCGGATTGAATACAGCACCGACCAGGGCGCGCTCTACACCACCTACCGACAACTGCGTCCGGGCGCCTTGCACCGGGCCAATGGCGGCTTCCTGATCCTGGAAGCGGAAAAAATGCTCAGCGAACCGTTCGTATGGGATGCGCTCAAGCGCGCCCTGCAATCGCGCAAGCTGAAGATGGAATCGCCCCTGGGTGAAATGGGACGCCTGGCCACGGTGACCCTGACGCCGCAACACATCCCGTTGCAGGTCAAGGTCGTGATCATCGGCGCCCGCCAGCTCTATTACGCCTTGCAGGACCTGGATTCGGACTTCCAGGAAATGTTTCGCGTGCTGGTGGATTTCGACGAAGACATCCCGATGGGCGACGAGAGCCTGGAGCAGTTCGCCCAGTTGCTCAAGACCCGCACTTCGGAAGAAGGCATGGCGCCCCTGACCGCCGACGCGGTGGCGCGCCTGGCGACCTACAGCGCCCGCCTGGCTGAACACCAGGGGCGCTTGTCGGCGCGCATCGGTGATTTGTTCCAGTTGGTCAGCGAGGCGGATTTCATTCGCCAATTGGCCGGTGACGAAATGACCGACGCCGGCCACATCGAACGTGCGCTCAAGGCCAAGGCCACCCGCACCGGGCGTGTTTCGGCCCGAATCCTCGACGACATGCTGGCCGGGATCATCCTGATCGACACCGCAGGTGCGGCGGTGGGCAAATGCAACGGGCTGACGGTGCTCGAGGTGGGTGATTCGGCGTTTGGCGTGCCGGCACGGATTTCCGCCACGGTGTACCCGGGCGGCAGCGGCATCGTCGACATCGAGCGGGAGGTCAACCTTGGCCAGCCGATCCACTCCAAGGGCGTGATGATTCTCACTGGCTACCTGGGGAGTCGTTATGCCCAGGAATTCCCGCTGGCGATTTCGGCCAGCATCGCCCTGGAGCAATCCTACGGTTATGTGGACGGCGACAGTGCGTCCCTGGGCGAGGCGTGCACGCTGATCTCGGCCCTGTCGAAGACGCCGTTGAAGCAGTGCTTCGCCATCACCGGCTCGATCAACCAGTTCGGTGAAGTGCAGGCGGTGGGCGGGGTCAACGAGAAGATCGAAGGTTTCTTCCGCCTCTGCGAAGCCCGGGGTTTGACCGGTGAGCAGGGGGCAATCATTCCCCAGGCCAACGTCGCGACCCTGATGCTCGATGAAAAAGTGCTGGCCGCCGTGCGCGCCGGGCAGTTCCACGTCTATGCGGTGCGTCAGGCCGACGAAGCCCTGAGCCTGCTGGTGGGCGAGCCTGCCGGCGAGCCGGATGAAAACGGTGAGTTCCCGGAGGGCAGCGTCAACGCCCGGGTGGTGGAGCGGCTGCGGGTGATCGCGGAGATGATCAGCGAAGACGACATCAAGGAAGCGGAAAAGGAACTGGCGCAGCAGGCCTTGGCGGAGGCCAAGCCGGCTTGAGGCAATATTCGCGGCAATAAGCTGTTGTGGCGAGGGAGCTTGCTCCCGCTGGAGGGCGCAGCACTCCCAATCCAAATGGGGGTCGCTGCGCAACCCAGCGGGAGCAAGCTCCCTCGCCACAAAAGCCGGTAAATAGTCACAGATCTGGCGTCAATATTCACACTGTGACCGCTCGGCATATTCTGGTCTCGAAAACCCGTGGGGCCGGAACTTTTCTTCTATCCTCAGCTCAAGGATAACGAGAGTCATCATTGGATCGAAACAGTCTCCTCCCGAGGCTGAATACCGGATCTACCGAGGGGCGCCGCCATGTCGCGCAACCTTTGCCTCACTCGTCAATGCCTGGGCCTTGTCACCCGTATCGAATGCGCCATCCGCCCCCTGGCGGGAGATACCGGGATGTGGACCTTGCTCTTCGCCGCCGGGATGGCTGGCGAACAACCCTCCGCCATCAAGGCCCAAGGGCCATTCCCCGGCCCGACTGCCGCCGAAACCATCCTCGATACCATTGTGCAAAGCCTGACCTTGCACGGCTATGAGCTGGCCGACGATCCGCAGATCTGGTCCTTGCACATGCAGGCCCAACTGCGTGAAATCAATGGAGGCCGTTGTCGCAACGTCGGCGGCTTCGAGTTTCGTCCGCTGCATTGAAAGCCAGCACTGCACGGGCAGTGGCAGTAAAGTTTTGACACAAGGCGGGGGCCAGGGACGGCCCCGGCATTTGTGGGGCTGGTCATGGCTGATATACTCGCCGCGATTTTTCAGCCCAGGTGTGAGATTCAATGGAACGCTTTATCGAAAACGCAATGTACGCCTCCCGTTGGCTGCTGGCGCCGATCTACTTCGGGCTGTCCCTCGGCCTGCTGGCCTTGGCGTTGAAATTCTTCCAGGAAGTCTTCCACGTCATCCCCAACGTCTTTTCCATGGCCGAGTCAGAGCTGATCCTGGTGCTGCTGTCGCTGATCGACATGGCGCTGGTGGGCGGCCTGCTGGTGATGGTGATGATTTCCGGCTACGAGAACTTCGTCTCGCAACTGGATATCGCCGACGACAAGGAAAAGCTCAACTGGCTGGGCACCATGGACTCTTCGTCGCTGAAGATGAAAGTCGCCGCCTCGATCGTGGCCATCTCGTCCATCCACCTGCTGCGCATCTTCATGGATGCCAAGAACGTCGATCCCGACCACTTGATGTGGTACGTGATTATCCACATGACCTTCGTGGTCTCGGCGTTTGCCATGGGCTACCTGGACAAACTGACCAAGCACTGAGGTCTGTCGACCGCGCTGATGCAACGCCCGCCTGTAGAGCCACAGGCGGGCGTTGTCGTTTTCGGCGCCGCACTTTGGCGCGAGGGCTCGTCACCCGCCGTGGCATCTGTGCTAGTCTGCTCGCCCTTTTGGTTCCGGGCGCTCCGGGAGGCGCTGTGGCACACACGGCAATTTCTCGAGCCGTCCGCACAGCGGAGCAGCATCATGTCCGAAGTTAACCTGTCCACCGACGAAACCCGCGTCAGCTACGGCATTGGCCGTCAGTTGGGCGACCAACTGCGCGACAACCCACCACCGGGTGTCAACCTGGACGCGATCCTGGCCGGTCTGACTGACGCGTTCGCCGGCAAGCCAAGCCGTGTGGGCCAGGACGAGATGTCCGCCAGCTTCAAGGTCATTCGTGAAATCATGCAAGCCGAAGCAGCCGCCAAGGCTGAAGCCGCTGCTGGCGAAGGCCGCGCGTTCCTCGCGGAAAACGCCAAGCGTGAAGGCATCACCACCCTGGCTTCCGGCCTGCAATTCGAAGTGCTGACCCAGGGTGAAGGCGCCAAGCCGACCCGTGAAGACCAGGTGCGTACCCACTACCACGGCACCCTGATCGACGGCACCGTGTTCGACAGCTCCTACGATCGCGGCCAGCCAGCCGAATTTCCGGTAGGCGGCGTGATCCCAGGCTGGACCGAAGCCCTGCAACTGATGAACGCCGGCAGCAAATGGCGCCTGTACGTGCCGAGCGAACTGGCCTACGGCGCTCAAGGCGTTGGCAGCATTCCACCGCACAGCGTGCTGGTGTTCGACGTCGAGTTGTTGGACGTCCTGTAAGACCCCGTCCGGTTTACCGCCGGACAAATACATGTGGGAGCGGGCTTGCTCGCGAAAGCGGTGTGTCAGTTAACGAAAAATTCGACTGTCAGTCCGCATTCGCGAGCAAGCCCGCTCCCACATAGGGTTTGGTGCTTCATCCGTGGAACCTGCCGCTGAAATCACCCGTCGGGCGCAACGCCCGGGCATAGCAGAACAGGAACAGATTACGCACCAGCTCCTTGAGCACCAGTGGCTCACTGGAATTGAGGCTGTTGAGGTCCAGGTCTCCTTGGTCCTGCAGCTCATTCAAGGCTTCTTCTTCAAGCACCGCACAGACTTCCCCGGTTTCCCGATGCAGGATCCTGAGGTAGGGATGTGGGCGGTCCAGCCAGGCATCGATCAAATAAGTCATGGTTCTCATCTCCTTGATGGGTTCGATGAGAATAATTCTTATTCGCTAAATAGCAAGTCTCTATTGGTGTTCCGATTGTTTTTCTGACGATGGGTTGTGGTAGCTCAAGACGACTGGCACTTGGCTAACGCCCGGGAAATAGGGCTGATGCGGGGAGGGTGAAGCTCCATCCCACACGCGGGGCATGGGATGGAATACAGCAGGGTCAGACTTTTCTGACGAACTCGGATTTGAGTTTCATCGGGCCGATGCCGTCGATCTTGCAATCGATGTCGTGGTCGCCGTCGCACAGGCGGATGTTCTTGACCTTGGTGCCGACCTTGACCACCAGTGAGGTGCCCTTGACCTTGAGGTCCTTGATCACGGTGATGGTGTCGCCGTCCTGCAGGACGTTGCCGACCGAATCTTTCTTCACGGTGTCGTCGGACGCCGCTTCAACTTCGCCGCTGGCGGACCACTCGTGGGCACACTCCGGGCAGACCAGTTGGGTGCCGTCTTCGTAAGTGTATTCGGAATTGCATTTCGGGCAGGGAGGCAACGTGCTCACTAAGGTTCCTTGGGTATCAGGAGGACAAAAGGGCGCACATTGTATAGGGTTTTGTTACGAGGAGGGTGATACATGACTTTTGTGGCGAGGGAGCTTGCTCCCGCTGGGCTGCGAAGCAGCCCCAATTGGATTGCTGCGATCATTCAGATGGATCGCGTCAGCCGGTTTTACGACGGCTGCGCCGCCGAGCGGGAGCAAGCTCCCTCGCCACAAAAGCTCGCCGTTTTCATGCAATCAATGGGTACGGGCGACCGCAAACTCGCTCAGTTCCACCAGCGCATCGCGGTATTCGCTGGCTGGCAGGGCATCGAGGCATTTGATTGCGCGGGCGACGTAGTCCCGAGCCAGCTTCGCGGTGTATTCCAGCGAGCCGGAGGCTTCGACCGCGACACGGATGCTCTCGAGGTCTTCGATCCCGCCTTTCTGGATCGCCTGGCGTACCAGTGCCGCCTGTTCCGGCGTGCCCTCGCGCATGGTGTAGATCAGCGGCAGGGTCGGCTTGCCTTCGGCCAAGTCGTCACCGACGTTCTTGCCCAGGGTTTCGGCGTCGCCCTTGTAGTCGAGCAGGTCGTCCACTAGCTGGAAGGCCACGCCCAGGTGGTCGCCGAAGGTGCGCAGCGCTTCGCTCTGCTCGGCGCTGGCACCGGCCAGGGCGGCGGCGCTGTGGGTCGAGGCTTCGAAGAGCATCGCGGTCTTGCCGCGGATGACTTCCATGTAGGTTTCTTCGGTGGTGCTGGCGTCGCGCACCTTGGATAGCTGCAGCACTTCGCCTTCGGCGATGATGCGCGTGGCCTGGGACAGGATCTTCATCACCGGCATCGAGCCCAGCTCGACCATCATCTCGAACGAGCGCGAATACAGGAAGTCGCCCACCAGCACGCTCGGGGCGTTGCCCCACATGGCGTTGGCGGTCGAACGGCCACGGCGCATGCCGGACATGTCGACCACGTCGTCATGCAGCAGGGTCGCGGTGTGCAGGAATTCGATGGTGGCGGCCAGCAGGCGCATGTCGTCGCCTTCACGACCCAGGGCCTTGCCGCACAGCAGTACCAATAAAGGTCGCAGGCGTTTGCCGCCGGCCGAAGTGATGTAGTCGCCGATTTTCGATACCAGCGGCACTCGGGAAGTCAGCTGCTTCTTGATGATGCCGTCGACGGCACTAAAATCGTCCGCCACTGCGCGGTAGAAAGCTTGGGGTTGCATCAGCGACAGGCGCTCCAGAAGGGTTGCGCGGCATGCTAGGACCCACGTCCGCAGGTGTCAAGGCGCGATAGACGGCTACTTGCAAGGCTGTTGCGGCTTGCGTACAATCGCGCACCCTGAACTTCCTGGGCAGCACCTGCCTTACGCAATTGCATCCGGGCCTTCCAGCCCATGCAGCCATGCCAGCCAATACCTCTTCTTATAAAGCGCTGGGTGAGCAGGATTATCGGAGAAATACCATGTCGTACGCAGTAATTGTTACTGGTGGCAAGCAATACAAGGTCGCCCCAGGTGAATACCTGAAGATCGAAAAACTGGAAATCGCTACCGGCGAATCCGTGACTTTTGATCGCGTTCTGTTGGTCGCCAATGGCGATGACGTGAATATCGGCGCTCCAGTCGTTGCTGGCGCTACCGTTGTGGCTGAAGTGATCTCCCAAGGTCGTCACGATAAAGTCCGCATCATCAAGTTCCGTCGCCGTAAGCACCACATGAAGCGTATGGGCCACCGCCAGTGGTACACCGAGATCAAAATCACCGGTATTCAGGCTTAATTTCAGCCTAATTCCTCACTAGGAGAATTGAACTCATGGCACACAAAAAAGCTGGTGGTAGTACCCGTAACGGTCGCGACTCAGAAGCCAAACGCCTTGGCGTGAAGATGTATGGCGGCCAGAAGATCATTCCGGGCAACATCATCGTGCGTCAGCGCGGCACCCAATTCCACGCCGGTTACGGTGTTGGCATGGGTAAGGATCACACCCTCTTCGCGAAAATCGAAGGCGTGATCAAGTTTGAAGTAAAGGGCGCGTTCAACCGCCGTTACGTGAGCGTTGTCGCAGCTTAATTGCGAGATCGCTGGAAAAGCCCTGTCTTGCGACGGGGCTTTTTCGTTTGTGGGGTGAGTCTCTTGCAAAACTGTTTGTATGGGCTGTCGGCGCTGCGGTTGGGGCGTGTCATCAGGTCGCTGCGCTCATTTTTGCAAGAGTCTTATGTCTTGTTTTTTTGGCTCGTCCGTATGGCGAGAGGCGTGTGTCATGAAGTTTGTTGATGAAGTATCGATTCGAGTGAAGGCCGGCGACGGCGGCAATGGTTGCATGAGTTTCCGTCGGGAAAAGTTCATTGAAAACGGTGGTCCGAACGGCGGTGACGGGGGTGACGGCGGTTCGATCTACATGCTCGCCGACGAAAACCTCAACACCCTGGTGGACTACCGTTACACCCGGCACTTCGATGCCGAGCGTGGCTCCAACGGCGGCAGCACCGACTGCACCGGCAAGAAGGGCGAAGACCTGATCCTGCGCGTGCCGGTTGGCACCACGGTGATCGATTCGGCCACACAGGAAGTGATCGGCGACCTGACCAAGGCCGGCCAGCGTCTGCTGGTCGCCCATGGCGGTTGGCACGGCCTGGGCAACACCCGTTTCAAATCCAGTACCAACCGCGCGCCGCGCCAGACCACGCCAGGCAAGCCGGGCGAGCAGCGTGACTTGAAGCTGGAAATGAAAGTGCTGGCCGATGTGGGTCTGCTGGGCCTGCCGAACGCCGGTAAAAGTACCTTCATTCGCTCGGTATCCGCCGCCAAGCCGAAAGTGGCCGACTACCCGTTCACCACCCTGGTGCCGAACCTGGGCGTGGTCAGTGTCGACCGCTGGAAGAGCTTCGTGATCGCCGACATTCCGGGATTGATCGAAGGGGCTTCCGAGGGCGCCGGCCTGGGGATTCGTTTCCTCAAGCACTTGTCCCGTACCCGTTTGTTGTTGCACCTCGTCGACATGGCGCCGCTGGATGAAACCAGTGCTGCCGATGCTGCCGAAGTCATCGTCAACGAGCTGACCAAGTTCAGCCCGGCCCTGGCCGAGCGCGATCGTTGGCTGGTGCTGAACAAGTGTGACCAGATCCTTGAAGAAGAGCATGAGGAGCGGGTCAAGGAAATCGTCGATCGCCTGGAGTGGGAAGGTCCGGTCTACGTGATCTCGGCCATTGCCAAGGAAAACACCGAACGCCTGTGCCACGACATCATGCGGTACCTGGAAGATCGTGCCGACCGCCTGGCCAACGACCCGGCCTACAAGGAAGAACTGGCCGAACTCGATCAGCGTATCGAAGACGAGGCTCGTGCCCAACTGCAGGCGCTGGACGACCAGCGTGCCTTGCGCCGCAGTGGCGTCAAGTCGGTCCATGACATCGGTGACGACGATTGGGACGAAGAGGATGTGGATGACGAAGATGGCCCGGAAATCATCTACGTTCGCGACTGATCGTGTGCTGATGCAAGCTGCTTGAGGTCAAAACCTGTGGGAGCGAGCCTGCTCGCGATGGCGGTGTGTCAGTCAGTATCCATGCTGCTGACCCAATGCAATCGCGAGCAGGCTCGCTCCCACAAGGATTCTCGAGTGGCTGGCATGGGGACAGGTTCAAGTGTTTCGGCGCAGTGTTATCATCGCTGCCAGCCGGTTTCCAAGGCGCCGCTCATTCGAGCGGCGTTTTGGTATCTGTAAAACGCAAATACGAATAATCCCATGGGCGGCGCTGGGTCGCGCCGTTCGCTGGCAAAGGTTGAAGATGATGCGGAGCAAGGTGACGGGTGCGCAGCGCTGGGTCGTGAAGATCGGCAGTGCACTGCTGACAGCGGATGGCAAAGGCCTGGATCGCCAGGCGATGGCGGTGTGGGTCGAGCAGATGGTGGCCTTGCATGAGGCTGGCGTCGAGCTGGTATTGGTCTCTTCCGGGGCGGTGGCTGCCGGTATGAGCCGCCTGGGCTGGACGTCGCGACCCAGCGCGATGCATGAGCTGCAGGCTGCCGCCGCCATCGGCCAGATGGGCCTGGTGCAGGCCTGGGAGTCGAGCTTTGCCGAGCATGGCCGCCATACGGCGCAGATCCTGCTGACCCATGACGACCTGTCCGACCGCAAGCGCTACCTCAATGCCCGCAGTACCTTGCGGGCGCTGGTGGAGCTGAAAGTCATCCCGGTGATCAACGAAAACGACACGGTGGTCACCGACGAGATCCGTTTCGGCGATAACGACACCCTGGCCGCGCTGGTGGCGAACCTGGTGGAGGCGGACCTGCTGGTGATCCTCACGGATCGCGACGGCATGTTCGATGCCGACCCGCGCAACAACCCCGATGCCAAGCTGATCTACGAAGCCCGTGCCGACGACCCGGCGCTGGATGCGGTGGCGGGCGGCACGGGCGGTGCGCTGGGGCGTGGCGGCATGCAGACCAAGTTGCGTGCGGCGCGTCTGGCGGCGCGCTCCGGCGCTCACACCATCATTGTCGGCGGGCGCTTGGAGCGGGTGCTGGATCGTCTGAAGTCGGGCGAACGCATTGGCACCTTGCTCTCCCCGGAGCGCGGCATGCTGGCGGCGCGCAAGCAGTGGCTGGCTGGGCATCTGCAAACCCGTGGCACGCTGGTGCTGGACGCCGGTGCCGTATCGGCCCTGTCCCAGGGCAACAAGAGCCTGCTGCCGGTGGGCGTGAAGCTGGTCCAGGGCAGTTTCCGCCGGGGCGAAATGGTCGTTTGCGTGGCGCCGGACGGTCGTGAGATCGCTCGCGGCCTGGCTAACTACAGCGCGCTGGAAGCGCAGAAAATCATCGGTCAGTCGTCTGATGCGATTGTCGGTCTGTTGGGTTACATGGCGGAGCCCGAACTGGTTCACCGTGACAACCTGATCCTCGTCTAAGGAAAAATCATGGGTTTGGCAAAAGGATTGATCGGCTTGCTGCTGGCAGTGCCGCTGCTGGCTTCGGCCGAAGAAATCGGTCAGGTGTCCACCGTGTTCAAGTTCGTCGGGCCGAATGACCGGATTGTGGTCGAGGCGTTCGACGATCCTAAGGTGGATGGCGTGACCTGCTACCTATCGCGAGCCAAGACTGGGGGGGTAAAAGGCGGCCTGGGCCTGGCCGAGGATCGCGCCGAGGCGTCCATCGCCTGTCGCCAGGTCGGGCCGATCAGCTTCAAGGGTGAGCTCAAGGACGGCGAAGAGGTGTTTCGCGAACGCACTTCGCTGGTGTTCAAGACCATGCAAGTGGTGCGGTTCCTCGATAAGAAGCGCAATACGCTGGTGTACCTGGTCTACAGCGACCGGGTGATCGAGGGCAGTCCGCAAAATGCGGTGACCGCCATTCCGATCTTGCCTTGGCGTTAAGTATCGACTGATGAGCGAGCCAATCGGCCAATGCCGATCAGTTGAGTGGATGTCACGAGGAAGCGCACAAACCGTGGCGAGGGAGCTTTCTCCCGCTGGGTCGCGAAGCGGCCCTGTTTTGGGGTTGCTGCGCAGCCCGGCGGGGGCAAGCTCCCTCGCCACAGGATGATTGCCCGGCTTTATTTCGCTTAGCTGACGGGCATTAAGCCAGTCGGCTCGTTTTTTTCAATGTCCATGGATGTTGTGGTGCTTTTGGCGCGAAGGGATTCGTATGCGTTCGTTTTTGCTGCTGTTTGTATTGAGTTGTTCTGTTTCCGTCGGAGCCCTGGCCGAGCCGTTTTATAACGCCAAGCCCCTGGCCCATCCCCTGATAAAAAGCTCCCAGGAGAGTGGGGCGACGCTGGCGTTTATCCGCGAAGCGGAGGGTGTCGTGGGCTACTCATGCCTGTGCGATTCGCCGGATGGCGCGCCGCAAGTGCTCGACCGGTATGGCGATGCCAGTGTCGAGTCGGTGTTCTATGCCAGCCTCGACAGTGATCTCCAGACGTTGGTCGTGCTGTCCCGGGCGAAGGGGCAATACGCCCTTCATGGTTATCGGTTCGTGCCGTCTACCGGGACGTATCGCCGGCTCGAGACGCTTCAGCCGGCGCTGGATCGTATCGCTGCCAATCGCAAAGTCCTCAATGCCGCCATTGTCCAAAAGGCCCTGGGCGCGTTGCCGCCTTACGCTTACGGCGCCGTGGTGCCCGTGACCGGTATCGTCGAATTCGACACGCTCAATCCCGCTGACGGTACGCTGGTGGGCTACTTCGGTGTCGACGGGGTCCCGGCCTCGGCGGGGCAGCCGGCGGAGGATCCTCATCGCGATACCTACAAAAAGACCTTCCAGCAGCGCGAAGGGCGCTGGCTCACGCTGACGTATGAGCGCGTGTCGCCTGGGGATGAGGATGTGGGGGCTGCGTATAGCGTCAGCCGGATGGCTTGGGAAACCCGTCCGCAGCTGTACCGAGGCTCTGAGGATGGGATGGGGGCGATCATGGGGGATAGGCAGCTCTGGGCGCTGGGTTCGTATGCCCAGGGCAAGAAGTCGGGTCAGTGGAAGGAGTTTGGCCCGTCAGGCGACGAGTCTACCGGCGCCTATGTAGATGGGGTGCGCCAGGGGCCGTGGGTTATCAGTGATAGGGGGACGGTTTCCAAAGGCATGATCGTCGATGACTTCTACGAGGGGCGCTGGACGATCGAGGGGTACGACGATGAGGTGCTGATGTCGGGCTTCGATACTTACAAGCACGGTGATTTTGACGGGCCTTCCGAGCGTGTGCGTCATGGCGAGGTGATCCAGCGCGGCGATTTCGTGGCGGGCATACAGCACGGGGATTGGAAAATGCCGTGGGGCGAGGGGCGTTACGTGCAAGGCGTCCGAGAGGGGCGTTGGACTTTGAAGGTGGAGGGCGGCGGCGTCCAGACCGTGGATTTTGTCGCCGACAAGATGCATGGCGAGTTGCGAGAAGTGGATGCCGCCGGGGTGTTGCGGCGGGTCGAGCACTACCGAGCGGGTGTGTTGGATGGGTTGAAAGAGACCTATGCGGCGAATGGCAAGCTCACCTATTCGGCCCACTACGCCAATGGCCAGATCGAAGGGCGGGCGCTGACCTACACGGACGACGGTGCCGTGCTGCTGTCGGATATCTCCTGGCGTTACGGTTCGCGAGAGGGCGCATTTCGTCTTTATCACCCCAATGGCCAGCCTGATACGGTGGCAACGTACGAAAAGGATGAGCCCATTGGCAATGTGCAGTCATTCGACGCGAATGGGGTGTTGATCGCGGACCGCAACTATTGCCATGTGCCGGATGGGAAGTACACCCGCATCAAGTTGTGCGGCAAGCAGCGCGGGGCGTTCAATAACGGCCACTTCGACTCCGAAAGTGACTACCTGTTCGGTAATGAGCAAAGTGCTCGTCACACCCGGGATGGGCGCAAGGTCCGGGAGGTGTTGCTGGGGCCTGATGATCGCGTGACTCGTAACGAGTACTACCCCAATGGCCAGTTGAAGTTCTCTGAAGCCAAGCAGGGCTTTCGCCTGATAACGGTCGAGGGGCGCGAATATAAGGACTACTCGTACGCCAAGCGCGAAGGTGAGACGGTCTACTATTACCCGACGGGTGTGATTGAGCGCCGTATGAACTTCAAGGGCGACAAGATAGTGGGTTGTTACACCGGCTACGATGAGGCGGGTGTGCAGAACTTTCCACCGCCGGGAGGCTGCCCTCCGCCGAAGCCGGTGGTTTTCAATTTTGGGGAATAATGTGGGGGTGAGCCTGCTCGCGAAGACGTCGGCATAGTCGGCATCGTCATCATCTGACCCGCCGCCATCGCGAGCAAGCTCGCTCCCACAGGGGGATTTGTGGTGGGCACAAAATTTATGCCCGCTGAAGACCCAGTGTGGGAGCGGGCTTGCTCGCGAAGGCTGCTGCACAGTCAATATCACTGCTAACTGACCCACCGCTTTCGCGAGCAAGCTCGCTCCCACAGGGGGATTTGTGGTGGGCACAAAATTTATGCCCGCTGAAGACCCAATGTGGGAGCGAGCCTGCTCGCGAAGACGGCTGCACAGTCAATATCACTGCTAACTGACCCACCGCTTTCGCGAGCAAGCTCGCTTCCACAGGGGATTGTGGTGGGCACAAAATTTATGCCCGCTGAAGACCCAGTGTGGGAGCGAGCTTGCTCGCGAAGGCTGCTGCACGGGCGCCATCTCCACCATCTGACCTGCCGCCATCGCGAGCAAGCTCGCTCCCACAGGGTTCAGTGGTCTGGTTGAGGGCAAATCGCAGGCAATAAAAAACCGACCCTGAGGTCGGTTTTTTAATGAGCGCGTCGCTTAGGCAGCAGCGGCAACGTTCAGGGCCTTTACGTGGCCATTCAGGCGGCTCTTATGGCGAGCAGCCTTGTTCTTGTGGATGATGCCTTTATCGGCCATGCGGTCGATAACTGGCACAGCCAGAACGTAAGCAGCTTGAGCTTTTTCAGCGTCTTTTGCGTCGATGGCCTTGACTACGTTCTTGATGTAGGTACGGACCATGGAACGCAGGCTGGCGTTGTGGCTGCGACGCTTCTCAGCCTGTTTTGCACGTTTTTTGGCGGAAGGTGTGTTGGCCACCGTCGAGCTCCTCGAAAGACTTTTTGGGAAATAGCAAACAAAATAGGCCGCGAATCATGCCGATGAGTTGAAGTCTTGTCAAGGGCGGGTGACGCGTTCCGCTGAATGGCAGGTGCTGCGCACCGAAGGATTTCTTTCCGGCGTGCGACCTGTAAACTCGCGGGCTTTGGCTCTGCACTGTTTAGCGGCGCGGAGTATCGCACAAGTGGGCGCGTTGTTCGCCTGCTGTTTATCGACAGGCAAAAACTCTTTTCATGAATCTGCTCAAATCGTTGGCCGCCGTCAGCTCTATCACGATGCTTTCCCGCGTCCTGGGGTTCGTTCGCGATACGCTGATCGCACGGATATTCGGCGCCGGGATGGCCACCGACGCCTTCTTCATCGCCTTCAAGCTGCCCAACCTGTTGCGGCGGATCTTCGCCGAAGGCGCGTTCTCCCAGGCTTTCGTGCCGATCCTGGCGGAATATAAAAGCCAGAAAGGCGACGAGGCGACTCGCACATTCATTGCCTACGTCACCGGCCTGCTGACCTTGGTGCTGGCGCTGGTCACGGTCGCCGGCATGCTCGCCGCGCCCTGGGTGATCTGGGCCACGGCGCCGGGCTTTACCGATACCCCGGAAAAATTCCAGCTCACCGCTGACCTGCTGCGGGTGACCTTTCCTTATATATTGCTGATTTCCCTGTCGTCCCTGGCCGGGGCGATCCTCAATACCTGGAACCGCTTTTCCGTGCCGGCCTTTGTGCCGACCCTGCTCAACGTCAGCATGATCGTGTTCGCGGTATTCCTGACGCCTTACTTCGATCCGCCGGTAATGGCCCTGGGCTGGGCGGTACTGGTCGGCGGCCTGGCGCAACTGTTGTATCAACTGCCGCACCTGAAAAAGATCGGCATGCTGGTGCTGCCGCGGCTGAACCTGCGCGACAGCGGCGTGTGGCGGGTGATGAAGCAGATGTTGCCGGCGATCCTCGGGGTGTCGGTGAGCCAGATTTCCTTGATCATCAACACCATCTTTGCCTCGTTCCTGGTGGCCGGCTCGGTGTCGTGGATGTACTACGCCGATCGCTTGATGGAATTGCCATCCGGCGTGCTGGGCGTGGCGCTGGGCACGATCCTGCTGCCGACCTTGGCCAAGACCTACGCCAGCCAGGACCGCCACGAATATTCGCGGATCCTCGATTGGGGCCTGCGCCTGTGTTTTGTGCTGGTGCTGCCGTGTGCGCTGGCGCTGGGGATCCTCGCCGAACCGTTGACCGTCTCGTTGTTCCAGTACGGTCAGTTCAATGCCTTTGATGCCTTGATGACTCAGCGGGCACTGATCGCTTACTCGGTGGGCTTGCTCGGGATCATCGTGATCAAGGTGCTGGCCCCAGGGTTCTACGCCCAGCAGAACATCCGCACGCCGGTGAAGATCGCCATTTTCACCCTGGTGATGACGCAACTGTTCAACCTGCTGCTCATCGGCCCATTGGCCCACGCGGGCCTGGCCCTGGCGATCAGCGCCGGTGCCTGCCTCAACGCCGGGCTGCTGTTCTATCAGTTGCGCAAGCAGAAGATGTATCAACCACAACCGGGCTGGGCCAAGTTCGGCCTCAAGCTGCTGGTGGCCGTGGCGGTGATGTCGGCGGTATTGCTGGGGGCAATGCATTTCATGCCGGCCTGGGGCGAAGGGCAGATGCTCGAGCGTTTCCTGCGCCTGGGTGCCCTGGTGGTGGCCGGCGTGGTGGCGTATTTCGGCATGTTGCTGCTGATGGGGTTCCGTCTGCGCGACTTCAACCGCAAGGCCTTGAGCTGAGGGCGGGCCCTCGATAATCCCGGGCCGGGCAGTGGTTTTGTCGGTTCGATCACTTTGGGGTGCGGTGTTGCCTGTCGTCGGCCGCCGGGTGTGGTTATAATCGGCCACTTTATGAGCAAGAAGCGCGTTATGCAGCTGGTTCGAGGCCTCCACAACCTGCGCCCCCAGCATCGGGGCTGTGTCGCCACTATTGGCAACTTTGACGGTGTTCACCGTGGCCACCAGGCTATCCTGGCGCGGCTGCGCGAGCGTGCGCTGGAATTGGGCGTGCCCAGCTGCGTGGTGATCTTCGAGCCGCAGCCGCGGGAATTTTTCGCCCCGGACACCGCCCCGGCCCGTCTGGCCCGGTTGCGGGACAAGCTGCAACTGCTGGCCGCCGAAGGCGTCGACCGGGTCCTGTGCCTGGCCTTCAACCAGCGCCTGAGCAAACTCAGCGCCGCCGAATTCGTCGAGACCATCCTGGTGGACGGTCTCGATGTGAAACATCTGGAAGTCGGCGATGATTTCCGTTTCGGTTGCGACCGGTCCGGGGATTTCGATTACCTGCAACAGGCCGGTATCGCCCAGGGGTTCACCGTCGAAGCGGCGCAGACCGTCGAGATGGATGGCTTGCGCGTCAGCAGCACCCAGGTCCGCAATGCCTTGGCGGCGGCTGACTTCGAATTGGCCGAGCGCTTGCTCGGCCGGCCGTACCGGATTGCCGGGCGGATCCTGCACGGGCAGAAACTGGCGCGCCAATTGGGCACGCCGACGGCCAACGTGCAGCTCAAGCGCCGTCGTGTGCCGCTGACCGGGGTGTTCCTGGTGAGTGTCGAGATCGACGGCAAGACCTGGCCCGGCGTCGCCAACATCGGCGTGCGACCCACGGTCCAGGGAGATGGCAAGGCCCACCTTGAAGTACATGTTCTGGATTTTGCCGGCGATCTGTATGACCGGCGTTTGACGGTGGTTTTCCACCATAAGCTGCGTGAAGAGCAGCGTTTTGCCTCCCTGGAGGCGCTCAAGACGGCGATCCATGCAGATATCGCCGCCGCCCGTGCCCTTGTCGCAACCAGCGCCAATCGCTAATGAAGAGCCTTAAATGACCGACTATAAAGCCACGCTAAACCTTCCGGACACCGCCTTCCCAATGAAGGCCGGCCTGCCTCAGCGCGAACCACAGATTCTGCAGCGTTGGGACAGCATTGGCCTGTACGGAAAGTTGCGCGAAATTGGCAAGGATCGTCCGAAGTTCGTCCTGCACGACGGCCCTCCGTACGCCAACGGCACCATCCACATCGGTCACGCGCTGAACAAGATTCTCAAGGACATGATCATCCGCTCCAAGACCCTGTCGGGTTTTGATGCGCCGTATGTCCCGGGCTGGGACTGCCATGGCCTGCCGATCGAGCACAAGGTCGAAGTGACCCACGGCAAGAACCTGGGCGCGGACAAGACCCGCGAGCTGTGCCGTGCCTACGCCACCGAGCAGATCGAAGGGCAGAAATCCGAATTCATCCGCCTCGGCGTGCTGGGCGACTTCGCCAACCCGTACAAAACCATGGACTTCAAGAACGAAGCCGGTGAAATCCGTGCCCTGGCGAAAATCGTCGAGGGCGGCTTCGTGTTCAAGGGCCTCAAGCCGGTGAACTGGTGCTTCGATTGCGGTTCGGCCCTGGCCGAGGCGGAAGTCGAGTACGAAAACAAGAAGTCCTCGACCATCGACGTCGCGTTCCCGATCGCCGATGAAGACAAGCTCGCCGCCGCGTTCGGCCTGGGCAAGCTGGCCAAGCCCGCATCGATCGTGATCTGGACCACCACCCCGTGGACCATCCCGGCCAACCAGGCGCTGAACGTCCACCCGGAATTCAACTACGCCTTGGTCGACGTCGGCGACAAGCTGCTGGTGCTGGCCGAAGAACTGGTCGAAGCCTGCCTGGCCCGCTACAACCTCGAAGGTTCGGTGATCGCCACCGCCCCGGGTTCGGCGCTGGAGCTGATCAATTTCCGCCATCCGTTCTATGACCGCCTGTCGCCAGTGTACCTGGCCGACTACGTGGAGTTGGGCGCGGGCACTGGCGTGGTTCACTCCGCGCCGGCCTATGGCGTCGACGACTTCGTGACCTGCAAGAAATACGGCATGGTCAACGACGACATCCTCAACCCGGTGCAGAGCAATGGCGTGTACGCGCCATCGCTGGAGTTCTTTGGCGGCCAGTTCATCTGGAAAGCCAACCCGGCCATCGTCGACAAGCTGACCGAAGTGGGTGCGCTGCTGCACACCACGGTCATCGAACACAGCTACATGCACTGCTGGCGTCACAAGACCCCGCTGATCTACCGCGCCACCGCGCAGTGGTTCATCGGCATGGACAAACAGCCCACCAGCGGTGACACCCTGCGCCAGCGTTCGCTCAAGGCCATCGAGGAAACCCAGTTCGTGCCGGCCTGGGGCCAGGCGCGCCTGCACTCGATGATCGCCAACCGTCCGGACTGGTGCATCTCCCGCCAGCGCAACTGGGGCGTGCCGATCCCGTTCTTCCTGAACAAGGAAAGCGGCGAGTTGCACCCGCGCACCGTCGAACTGATGGAAGCGGTGGCCAAGCGTGTCGAAGCCGAAGGCATCGAGGCCTGGTTCAAGATGGATGCCGCCGAGCTGCTGGGCGACGAAGCACCGCTGTACGACAAGATCAGCGACACCCTGGACGTCTGGTTCGACTCCGGCACCACCCACTGGCACGTGCTGCGCGGTTCGCACCCGATGGGCCACGAGACCGGCCCACGCGCCGACCTGTACCTGGAAGGCTCGGACCAACACCGTGGCTGGTTCCACTCGTCCTTGCTGACCGGTTGCGCCATCGACAATCACGCGCCGTACCGCGAACTGCTGACCCACGGCTTCACCGTCGATGAGTCTGGCCGCAAGATGTCCAAGTCCCTGGGCAACGTGATCGCGCCGCAAAAGGTCAACGACACCCTGGGCGCCGACATCATGCGCCTGTGGGTGGCGTCCACCGACTATTCCGGCGAGATGGCCGTTTCCGAGCAGATCCTGCAGCGCAGCGCGGACGCCTACCGGCGGATCCGTAACACCGCGCGCTTCCTGCTTTCGAACCTGACCGGCTTCAACCCGGCCACCGACCTGCTGCCGGCCGAAGAAATGCTCGCGCTGGACCGGTGGGCCGTGGACCGTACCCTGTTGCTGCAACGCGAATTGCAGGAGCACTACGGCGAATACCGCTTCTGGAACGTCTATTCCAAGATCCACAACTTCTGCGTGCAGGAGCTGGGTGGTTTCTACCTCGACATCATCAAGGACCGCCAGTACACCACCGGCGCCAACAGCAAGGCCCGTCGTTCGTGCCAGACCGCGCTGTTCCACATCAGCGAGGCCCTGGTGCGCTGGATCGCGCCGATCCTGGCGTTCACCGCCGACGAGCTGTGGCAGTACCTGCCAGGCGAGCGCAACGACTCGGTGATGCTCAACACCTGGTACGAAGGCCTGACCGAACTGCCGCAAGGCTTCGAGCTGGACCGTGCGTATTGGGATCGCGTGATGGCAGTCAAGGCTGCGGTCAACAAGGAAATGGAGATTCAGCGGGCAGCCAAGGCTGTCGGCGGCAACCTCCAGGCCGAAGTGACCCTCTACGCCGAAGATGCCCTGGGCGCCGACCTGGCGAAGCTGGGCAACGAACTGCGCTTCGTGCTGATCACCTCCACCGCCAGTGTCGCGCCGTTGGTGCAGGCGCCGGCCGATGCGGTGGCCACTGAAGTCAGCGGCCTGAAGCTGAAGATCGTCAAGTCGAACCACACCAAGTGCGCCCGTTGCTGGCACTGCCGCGAAGACGTCGGCGTGAACCCGGAGCATCCGGAAATCTGCGGTCGTTGCGTGGACAACATCAGTGGTGCTGGCGAGGTTCGTCATTATGCCTAACGCAGCGGGCCGCTTCGGGCGGTTGGGCTGGCTCTGGTTGAGCGTGCTGGTCCTGGTCATCGACCAGGCCAGCAAGTACCACTTCGAGAACTCGCTGACGATGTACCAGCAGATCGTGATCATTCCCGATTATTTCAGCTGGACCCTGGCCTACAACACCGGGGCGGCGTTCAGTTTCCTGGCCGACAGCTCCGGCTGGCAGCGCTGGCTGTTCGCCCTGATCGCCATTGTGGTCAGCGCCGTGCTGGTGGTCTGGCTCAAGCGCCTGGGGCGCAATGAGACTTGGCTGGCGGTGGCGCTGGCCTTGGTGCTCGGTGGGGCCTTGGGCAATCTCTATGATCGCATCGCCCTGGGCCACGTCATCGATTTCATCCTGGTGCATTGGCAGAACCGCTGGTATTTCCCGGCGTTCAACTTTGCCGACAGTGCCATCAGCGTGGGCGCGGTGATGCTCGCCCTGGATATGTTCAAGAGCAAGAAAACCGGAGAAGCCGTCCATGACTGAGCAGCGTATCGCTCAAAACACCGAAGTGACGCTTCACTTCGCCCTGCACCTGGAAAACGGCGACACCGTCGACAGCACCTTCGACAAGACGCCGGCGGTGTTCAAGGTCGGTGACGGTAACCTGCTGCCGGGCTTCGAAGCGGCGATCTTCGGTTTCAAGGCCGGCGACAAGCGCACCGTGGTCGTGCCACCAGAAAACGCCTTTGGTCAGCCCAACCCGCAAAACATGCAGACCATGCCACGCTCCCAGTTCCAGGACATGGAGCTGTCCGAGGGCCTGCTGGTGATCTTCAACGACGCGGCCAATACCGAATTGCCGGGCGTGGTGAAGGCTTTTGATGACGCCCAGGTGACCGTGGACTTCAACCATCCGCTGGCGGGCAAGACCTTGAACTTCGAGGTGGAAATCCTCGAAGTGAAGGCGTTGTAACTGACTGGATACGGTTTAGTGTGGGAGCGGGCTTGCTCGCGAAGGCGGAGTGTCAGCCAACATCAATGTTGAATGTAAGGCCCTCTTCGCGAGCAAGCCCGCTCCCACATTCGATCTCTATGTTTTCCAAGCCCTTGGTTCGATCAACGGGCAATTCTTGCGCGCAAGACACGAGGCACAGCATGCAAATCAAACTCGCCAACCCCCGTGGCTTCTGCGCCGGTGTGGACCGGGCGATCGAAATCGTCAACCGCGCCCTGGAAGTCTTCGGGCCGCCGATCTACGTGCGCCACGAAGTGGTCCACAATAAATTCGTCGTCGAAGACCTGCGCAGTCGCGGGGCGATTTTTGTCGAGGAACTGGATCAGGTGCCGGACGACGTCATCGTGATCTTCAGCGCCCACGGGGTTTCCCAGGCCGTGCGCAGCGAAGCCGCCGGCCGTGGCCTGAAGGTGTTCGACGCGACGTGCCCATTGGTGACCAAGGTGCACATCGAAGTGGCCCGCTACAGCCGTGACGGTCGCGAATGCATCCTGATCGGCCATGAAGGCCACCCGGAAGTCGAAGGCACCATGGGCCAATACGATGCCAGCAACGGCGGTGCGATCTACCTGGTCGAAGACGAGGAAGACGTTGCGGCCTTGCAGGTACGCAACCCCGAGAGCCTGGCCTTCGTGACCCAGACGACCCTGTCCATGGACGACACCAGCCGCGTGATCGACGCCCTGCGTGCGCGCTTCCCGGCCATCGGCGGCCCGCGCAAGGATGACATCTGCTACGCCACCCAGAACCGCCAGGATGCGGTCAAGCAACTGGCCAACGAATGCGATGTGGTGCTGGTGGTCGGCAGCCCGAACAGCTCCAACTCCAACCGCTTGCGCGAGCTGGCCGAGCGCATGTCCACCCCGGCCTACCTGATCGACGGTGCCGAGGACATGCAGCGCAGCTGGTTCGAGGGCGTCGAGCGCATCGGCATCACCGCAGGTGCGTCCGCGCCGGAAGTCCTGGTGCGCGGCGTGATCCAGCAATTGCAGGCCTGGGGTGCCACCGGTGCCGATGAGTTGGCCGGTCGCGAGGAGAACATCACGTTTTCGATGCCGAAAGAGTTGCGCGTCCGCTCCTTGCTTTAAGACCTTTCTGGCACAGGCGCGCTTCGACTGCGACGCTTTCCAGGCGGACGCGGCCGGAGGGCGCCAATATCACTTGATGATGGCTGATCGCCTCGCTTTTGGCGCAGACATGCAACCTGCCTGCCTGGAATGAGCCGCTGGGGTGCAGGGCTTCCCCCTGGCTGCCGAACCTCACCCTGCGTCTCATCGGCTGGTTACCAACCACCCGGGCGCTTGCGCGGCGCTCCATCAGCACGGTCTTCTCCTTGTCATCCAGGGTGATGCGCCAGCCTCGGCCCCAATCGTTGTCTATCGCCCTGAGCACGACCGTCCGGTTGCGCGCGATGGCTTCGCTGCGTGCGCTGCGTAACCCGCTGATCAGCAACTGCGCGGTATCCTCGCGTTCGATAGACTCGATCAGCTCTTTGTAGCCCGCGCTGGCCCACGACAGAACAATTGCGGCAATTGCCAGTCCCATGAGCAGTTCGATCAGGCTGAAGCCCTGTTGATACATGACGTCTCCTCCCTGGAGTCCGAAAACGACGCGCTCCTGGCGCCGCAAACCGAAACAACCGCACACAAAGGCGGTGGTTTGTTCTAGCGTGTAGAAGCAGGTATAGCCGACGGCAACGGAGGGCACCGATGGATCTTCGTACAAAAGGTTTCACGCTGATCGAGGTGCTGGTGGCCCTTGGCGTGCTGCTGATCCTGATCACCATGGCGGTGCCGTCATTTACCGGGTCGCTGCAGAGCACCAAGGCCGACACCGATATCGACGACTTGCGCCGGGCGCTGAACTTTGCCCGGATGACGGCGATCGACCGTGGTATCACCACGCGAATTCGCCCCACCGCCGAGGGCAGCGCCTGGAGCGGCGAACTGACGGTGTATGACAGTACTGGCTCGTCGCCCAATATATTGCGGGTTGTTCCAGCAATGAGCAGCGGCGCGACTCTGACGCTAACCTCAGACGTGACCAACATTGATTTCAACAATTTGGGCGGGCTATCGGCACCGGCCACGCCGGTGAGTTTCAATTATGTACGCGGGGCGCAGAGCAGGACGCTGAGTGTTTGCCTCAATGGACGAATCGTATTGGGAAGTTGCGGATGAAGGGTTGCAGTAAAAGGACGCAGGGGGGCATGACCCTGATCGAGGTGCTGGTGGCGGTGCTGATTCTCGGCGTCGGCTTGCTCGGGGCGGCGATGATCCAGCTCAATGCGCTCAAATACACCGACAGCTCGCGCATGACCAGCCAGGCCAGTTTCATTGCCTACGACCTGCTGGACCGCATTCGCGCCAATTCCGCCGCCGACTACACCATCACGCCGCCCAGCTCGCCGAATCTCAACGTAGCCCGCGACCAGGACCTTTATGATTTCCAGACCAATATCGTCGCCTTCGGCGGCGCCACGGCCACGGGCACCGTTGCGCTGAACCAGCGGGTCTACACCATCACCATTTCCTGGGATGACGCCCGGGCCGCCAACACCACCGATGCGGCCGAGGCGCGACGCAGCTTTGTCCTGACCAGCCGCGTCGCCGTTGACCCGGTGGGGACGCCGCCATGAACCGGCACAGTCGCGGTTTTGGCCTGATCGAGTTGATGATCGCGCTGGTGCTCAGCCTGATCGTCATCCTGGGTGTCGTGCAGATTTTCATTGCCGCCAAAAACACCTACGTCAGTCAGAATGCCGCCGCGGTGATGCAGGAGGACGCGCGGTTTGCCTTGAGCAAAATGGTCCAGGAAATTCGCATGGTGGGGATGTTCGGTTGCTTGGCGACCATCATCGATGCCTCAACGGATAACAGTTTCGCTGTCAGCCAGACCACGCCAATCCGTTGGGATAACGCCAACCGGAGGTTGACCCTGGTCACCGCTGACATAGGCAATGGCGGTAGCGATCCAACCTGGACCGTCGTCTCCGATTGCCGTACCTCGGCGACGGCCTATTCCAATGCGCGGCTACCAGCGACGGGGCAGATGGCGTTTCCGATTCGCCGACTGATCTACAGCTTCAATAACAACCAATTGATGCTGGGCAGCGGCACCGGCAATCCGACCCTGTACGTGCTGGTGGACCACGTGCGGGCGTTCGACGTGATGTTCGGCGTGGCCGGTAGCGCGACAGACATCGCGGCGTCGAGCTACACCAGCAACCCGGCTGACCCGGCGCTGATCCGCAGCGTACGCCTGAGCCTGACGCTTTTTGACCCGAGGAATGCGGTGCGCGAGCAGACCTTCAATGTGGTTGCCGCGTTGCGCAACCGGCTGCTATGAAGGAGATGACTTCGATGGGGCACATGCATCGCCAACGTGGCATGGCCTTGCTGGTCAGCCTGGTCTTCCTGTTGCTGCTGACGTTGATCGGGTTGTCGTCGATGCAGAGCGCCACCCTCCAGGAAAAAATGACCAGCAGCGTCATGCAGCGCAACCAGTCCTTCCAGATGGCCGAGGCGGCGCTGAGGGTCGGGGAAAGCGCGGTGCAGGTCGAAACGTATTCATTGCCGATGTGCACCACTGCGACCCAGTGCGCGCCACCGGACGAGTCGAAGACGCTGACTGTGGCGGGGCGCGACTCAAGGTCGGGAGTACTCTGGGTTGCCGCCGCCGGTGGGTTTTATGGCGTGCAGAACATCGGCACGACGCTCACGGCGGTCAATGTGCCGGTCAATACGTCGGCGACGCTGTACCGGATCACGGCGGTAGCGGTGTTGGGCAATAACCAGCGCAGCGTGGTGGAGAGCATCTATGCGAAATACTAAGGTGCTTCGCGGCAGGTGGCAGGCGTTGTGGGGGGCGTTGCTGGGCCTTTACCTGGCGGCCCCGGCCTATGCGTTCACGCCTTCGGATTCGCCCTTGCTGAGTGCGGCCGCCGTCACGCCGAACGTGATGCTGCTGATCGATGATTCGGGGAGCATGAACAACATCATCTGGGCGGCGGGGTTCGATCCGGCGGCGACGCAAACGCGCACTTACGCATGTAACGCCAGTAACAACTGCAACGACAGGTATGAGCTGGACCTGGAAGACTCGAATATCCTGTTGCTGAGCCTGTTGCGTGGCGGCTGCTCGTCTGGCTGGTACGGTTTCTATCGCCCCAGCCTCGGCCGAATCTGCCTGCGCTTGCCAGATCCTGTGGGAGGCGGCGATACCCGTTACACCGGCAAATACTTGGCGTATCTAGTGACACTGGCCAACGGCTCGAGCCGCGACTTCACCACAGGTACGATCCCCACGGATTATCGAATCAACGTGGCGCGGGATGTCTCCAATGACTTGGTCGCCAATAACCGCGCCCTGCGTATTGGACTTGCTACCTTCAACCCACCTAATTACAGCAACTCCGGCCCCGGCGGGTACATCGCTCGCGCCATCAGCGACCTGTCGCCGGTCACTGGCAGCGTGACCCAAACCCAGGCCAACGCCAACTACAGCGCCCTGATCAATGCCATCAATGGACTGGGCGCGGTTGCGAATACCCCCTTGGCCGAGAGCTATTACGAAGTCACCCGCTACTTCAGGGGCATGGCGCCTTATTACAATGGAACGCCCACCACCTACACCAGCCCGATCCAGTACCGTTGCCAGAAAAATTTCGGCGTGGTGGTCACCGACGGCTTGCCCACCTATGACCGGACATTTCCCTCCAATGACCCGCTGGGTCTTTCCCGGTTGCCGAACTGGGACGGCATCAGCAGCAACGATGGCGCCGATCCTCTCGGTAATGCGGAGGGCGACACGCTTTACCTGGACGACATCGCCAAGTTCGCCTTCGACATCGACATGCGCTCCACCGGCACCGACGCCACCGGCAAGAGCTGGAACAGCGTGGATTTTCCTCGGCAGTATCTCAATACCTATACCGTAGGATTTGCCGTCACCAACCAGATGTTGTCCGACGCAGCCCGTTACGGGGCGGGCAAGTATTATCCGGCGAGCGACAGCGAAGGCCTGAATTCGGCGCTGTCGTCAGCCCTGAGTGATATCACTTCCAAAGCTGGCTCCGGGGGCGGCGGCACCACTAACGCCGCCACGTTGTCCAGCACGTCCAGCTACTACCAGACCACCTATGACCCCAAGGACTGGCGTGGGACCATCCGGGCATTCGGCTTCACCTCGGCGGGCACGGTCAATACGGCAGCGGTGCAATGGACCACCGACACCGCCATCGTGCCGGGTGCCACGGCACCGATCTATCAATCCTGGAACACCGCGACCAACGTGCCGGTGACCCTGGCCTACGGCAATTTTTCGCCGGCCCAGCAAACCAGCCTCAGCCAGAACCTGCCCACGGGGATTACCGGCAATGACCTGGTGGAGTGGAGCAAGGGCGTCAACAAGACCGGCCTGAAGGTGCGCAGCGCATTATTGGGCGACATCATCAATTCGCCGTTGGTGCTGGCATCGCCCAATGACCAGACCGCTGCGGACCTGCTCAACGACACCAGCTACAGCGCCTACCTGGCGACCAAGGCGACAAACATGAGCACCAGCCTGGTGGTGAATGGCAACGATGGTTTTTTCAGTGTCATCAACAGCGCAAACGGCACGCGGCGTTACGCCTACATGCCTTCGAACGTGCTGCCCTCGTTGCAGGACATTGCCGACGTCAACTACATCAACGGCGTGAGCCACAAATTCCTCGTGGATGGACAGATCGGCGTATTCGACGTGCAATCGGGGAGCGCCTGGAAGACCGTGGCCGTGGGCGGCACCGGGGCTGGGGGCAAGGTGTTCTATGCGGTCCAACTGTTCGATGCGGCGGCCGGCAATGCGTATCGGGCGTTGTGGCAAATCAGTGCGCCAACCGTCGCCAACACGGCCAATGCCTTCAATGACTTGGGCTATGCCTACGCGCGCCCCGAAGTCGCACGCCTGGCGGACGGTCGTTGGGCGGCGTTCATCGCCAATGGCTACGGCAGCAATACGGGTGTGGCGGCGTTGTACGTGGTGGATATCCGCGACGGTTCGCTGATCCGCAAAATCGTCATCAACAGCAGCGAAACCGATAACGGCCTGTCGTCGGTCAAGCTGCGGGTCAACTCGCAGAATATAGTGCAGGCCGCCTACGGTGGTGACTTGAAGGGACGGATCTGGAAGTTTGACCTCAGCGGCACTTCACCCACCGCGTGGGGCCTGGCGTTTGCTGGGCAACCGTTGTTCACCGCCCCCGGCGGCGCGACCCAGCCGATCACTGTGCAACCTCTGCTGGCCGACAATCCCCAGGGCGGCACCCAGGTGTTTTTTGGAACCGGCAAGTTCAACGAAGCAGCCGACAAGCTCAACAAGGATTTGCAGGCGTTCTATTCGATCTGGGACGCCACGGGCGGCGCGGGGCAAATTACCGTGTCGAGCCTGCAGGCCCAGTCGATCACCGGGGTGTTTTCCGGCAGCACCGGGCAGTTCGTCACCACCAGCCAGAGCGACGTGACGTATCCTGCGCAAAAGGGCTGGTACCTGCCCTTGGTGTACAACAACGTGCTGACCGGGGAGCGAGTCATCAACCCGGCCAGCCTGGTGCTCGGGCGTGTGGTCTTTACCACGGCCGCCGTGGACACCACTGACCCTTGCGCCAGCTTCGGCACCGGCAAACTGATCGAATTGGATGCGTTCAACGGTAAGATGCTCAACTATGCGGTACTCGATACCAACAACGATGGTTCGCTCACCAGCCTCGATACCATTTCCGCTGGTGTGGTGTTCACGGGCGGCATCCCGACATTGAGCGCCGTCGTCAGTGCCAACGGGGCCACCAATATGATCGTGAACGACTCCGGTGGTGGTATCACCGACCTGCTGGGCAAAACCGTCGGCGGCAGCCGCCGTATCATGTGGCGGCAAATACAATGAGGGAGCAAGGCATGCGCAGATCCAACCGCGGTTTCACCTTGATCGAAATCATGATCGTGATCGCGATCATCGGTATCGTGATCACCGTCGGCTATCCGAGCCTGACCGAGTATATGAAGAAGGGCCGACGGGCCGAAATTGCCGGGCTCTTGTCGGAGCAGGCGCAAATTCTTGAGCGCTACTATTCGAAGAACAACCGCTACACCGATGCGACTGGTCTGAGCAGCGGCAACGATTTCTACACCATTAACTTGGTACCAACGGACCAGAGCTTCACCCTGACCGCCGTGCGCAAGAGCGGCTCGTCCATGGCGACGGACAAATGCGGTGACTTCAAAATCACCAATACCGGCGTACGCAGCGTGGAAAATGCTACTGGGGTGACTGCCAAGGATTGTTGGGGGCGCTGAGTTTCTTTTATCCGGGCGCGCTTTGCGCCCTTTGTTTTGTGAGTCGAATCAGAACATGACCAGGCAACAGCAAGTGGTGATTGTCGGTGGCGGAGTCATCGGCCTGCTGACGGCGTTCAATCTGGCGTCCGCAGGGCAACGTGTGGTGCTGCTGGACCGTTCCAATGTCGGCCAGGAATCGTCCTGGGCCGGTGGCGGTATCGTTTCGCCGTTGTACCCGTGGCGCTATAGCCCGGCGGTCACGGCGCTGGCCCATTGGTCACAGGATTTTTATCCACAGTTGGGGGAGCGTCTGTTCGCGGCCACCGGGATCGACCCGCAAGTGCATGTGACCGGGCTTTATTGGCTGGATCTGGACGACCAGGACGAAGCGCTGGCCTGGGCCAAGCGGGAAGGGCGCCCGCTACGGGCTGTGGATATCTCGGCGGTTCATGATGCGGTGCCGGTGTTGGGCGCGGGTTTTTCCCGGGCGATCTACATGGCTGACGTGGCCAACGTGCGTAATCCCCGGTTGGTGAAGTCCCTCAAGGCTGCGTTGCTGGCGATGCCGAACGTCACGCTGCATGAGCATTGCGAAGTCAGCGGGTTTATTCGCGACGGTGGGCGTGTGGCGGGCGTGCACAGTTCTGCCGGTGAAATTCATGGCGATGAGGTGGTGCTGGCCGCCGGTGCCTGGAGTGGCGAGTTGCTCAAGAGCTTGGGCTTGAAGTTGCCGGTCGAGCCGGTCAAGGGCCAGATGATTTTGTACAAGTGCGCGTCGGATTTTCTGTCGAGCATGGTTCTGGCCAAGGGGCGTTATGCAATCCCGCGGCGTGATGGGCATATTCTGGTGGGCAGTACGCTGGAGCGTGAAGGCTTCGACAAGACCCCGACCGAGGTTGCGTTGGAGAGCCTGAAGGCTTCGGCGCAGCAGCTGATTCCGGCGTTGGCGGGTGCCGAGGTGGTGGGGCATTGGGCTGGGCTGCGGCCTGGGTCGCCTGAAGGTATTCCCTATATCGGCGAGGTGCCGGGGATTGCGGGGCTTTGGCTGAACTGTGGGCATTATCGCAATGGGTTGGTGTTGGCGCCGGCTTCGTGTCAGTTGTTTACGGATTTGATGTTGGGGCGTGAGCCGGTGATTGATCCTGCGCCTTATGCGCCGGCGGGGCGGTTGTAAGGTTTTATAACCCGATCCAAATTGTGGGAGCGAGCCTGCTCGCGATGGCGGTTTGATTGAGTACATATCCATTTCTGCGGTAACGGCTACTTAGGGTTCCTCCCTTACGGCGGCTCACTTTTTTTCAAACGCCAAAAAAAGTAAGCAAAAAAGGCACCACTCGGTGCCTCGCTTAGGCTCGGCATGCCCTCAACTCCGGCATTGCTCCGTGGGCCCACTCCACAATGCCTGCGTTCGGCCATCGTGGTTAAAGGGGCCTCCAGATCAAAAGCCGGGCCGAGGCGGCCTTATAGCCGACCTGGCTCTCCCGCTCGTACACCCATCCGATCTGTGGGAGCAAAGCTTGCTCGCGAGGCGGCCATACAGCCGACCTGATTCTTCCGTTCGTACACCGATCCAATTGTGGGAGCGAGCCTGCTCGCGAAGAGGCCTGCACATTCAGCACCTTCATCGGCTATGACATCGCCTTCGCGAGCAGGCTCGCTCCCACAGGGTTTAGGTGGCCAAGAAAATTTGTAAATCATCTTCGAACCAATGTGGGCCTATCCCTCTGTTGCTGTTGCTGTTGCTGTTGCTGTTGCTGTTGCTGTTGCTCTGCTTTTGACTTTGATCTCGGACGCCCCGTTAAACCACGCTGGCCGAACGTAGGTATTGTGGAGTGGGCATCCCGGCATGGATGCCGGGATAGCCGCGCTGGGCCATGGATGGCCCTTCGCGGCGGCCCACGGAGCAATGCC
>NZ_JABWRA010000048.1:0-51415 GCF_014268705.1 Pseudomonas sp. SWRI179
GTGGGGTTTCCCCATGTGAGAGTAGGTCATCGTCAAGATTAAATTCCGAAACCCCTATCTGCTGATGCAGGTAGGGGTTTTGTTTTGCCCGTAATAAAAGCGCTGACCAAAAAAAGGATGACCTGCAGAGGTCATCCTTTTTACGTCCCGGCTATCAAGCCTCGGGTACAGGGCAGCTCAGATCCCCCTCCTTGCACTTGAGATAGGTCTTGAATGCCTCGACCCGGGCTTTGGTCTGGGCGGTGATGCAATTGCCATAGATCAGCGGATAGACGCTGCCGCCCTCGACGCCAGAGGCGGAGAATTCACATTCGGCATCACGGAAGCCTATCCAGGCACGCTGTGCCTTGACCAGCATTTTCGTGGCCTCTGGATTGTCCTTCAGGCGTGCGGTGATCCGCTTGTACAAGCTGTTCAGCTCGTTGTCGGCGGCTTTGCTTTCCTTGGCTGCGCACTGGTTCATTTCGCCTTGGGTGATGGCGTTGGCGCAGTCGTCGGCCTGGGCGGCGGCGACAAAAAGCAACGGTGTCAGGGTCAGAAGCCAGCGTGGGGACATGTCGGGTCTCTCCTTGAGGGGTGGAAAACGCCGGGGGAGTTTACAACGCTTCATACTGTTTTAACGTCGGCAGCGCTAAACAACTCTCTGATACAACTTTCCGGTTGGTCTTGTGGTCTTACAAGCCTACTGTTTGAACACAGGAGGTGACCCATGCATTCATCCGACCGCATTGAACGAAAGATCCTGCTCAAGGCCCCGCGCTCCCAAGTCTGGCGCGCCCTGGCCAATGCCGAAGCCTTCGGCCAGTGGTTTGGTGTCGCCCTTGAGGGGAAACGGTTTGTGGCAGGTGAGCGTACCCAGGGGCAAATCACTTACCCAGGTTACGAACACCTTATTTGGGACGTCGCGGTGGAGCGGGTGGAACCCGAGCGAGTGTTCTCGTTTCGCTGGCATCCTTACGCAGTCGAACCGCAGGTGGATTATTCAAAAGAATCTGAAACCCGGGTGTTATTCGAACTTGAAGACATGGATGGCGGTACTTTGCTCAAAGTCGTGGAGTCGGGTTTCAACAACATCCCCGAGGCTCGCCGACTCAAGGCTTTTCGCATGGACAGCCGTGGCTGGGATGAGCAAATGGCCAATATTGAAACCTTCCTGAACAAGGCTTGAGATCGAACGGCTGGTGGCGCTAAGGGTTTTCGGAAGGGCAGATATAGCGAATGTCTTACACGAGATGGTAGCTATGTCGTCTATTTCGCTTTGGATCCGAGGCGTAATCTGGACTCATCCACTGAAGCACAGGAAGTGCTCAGGATCAGGGACGATCGACCATGCAAGGATTAGCTATCGACAGGGAGTCGTAATGGTCTTGGAAAAACCCGCTTCGGCGGGTTTTTTTTCGTCTGCTGGAAAGTGTCAAAGGGGTCTATAGCGAAACGCTTACACGGCGTTGCTGCTTTCTCGTCTTTTCCCAGGACACCGGCAGGCCTAATCTATGTTCATCCACTGGGTACAGGGAGTGCTCAGGGTCATGGATGATTGGACCAGGCATGGAATGCCGGACAGGGAGTCAAATTGGTCCTCAAAAAACCCGCTTCGGCGGGTTTTTTTTCGTCTGTGAAAAAGTAGCCTGATGTGCCAAACGCAGGGTCAAGCGCCACTGGCTTGCAGCGCCTGGGCACGCAAACGAGCGATGTCCTTGCTCGGCGAGGCGCCAAATAGACGGCTGTATTCGCGGCTGAACTGCGAAGGACTTTCATACCCCATCTTGTAGCCGATTGACGAAACATCGCTGCTCTGCGCCAACAACAACCGGCGGGCCTCTTGCAGGCGCAGCTGTTTCTGATATTGCAGCGGGCTCATGGCGGTCACGGCCTTGAAGCGGTGATGCAGGGCCGAAGGGCTGAGGTTGATCATTTGTGCCAGGCTGTCGATGCTCAGCGGCTCGGCGTAATGGCTATTGAGCCACTCGATGGCGCGGCTGATGCGATGGGTCTGGGTGTCGGGAATGGCAATATCGTGCAAGCGCCGGCCTTGGACGCCACGCAGCAGCCGGTAGAAAATTTCCTGTTGGGCCAGCGGCGCGAGCGTGGCGATATCGTCCGGGCTGTCCAGCAGCCGCAGCAAGCGCAACACCGCGTCCAGCAATGGCGCATCGATGCGATCGAGGAACAACCCGCGTCCGGTTCTTTCGCTCGGCACGCCGATGGGACTGGCGTCGGCAATCAGGCGACAGATCTGTGCCGGATCGATGTCGAGGCGGATGCACAGGTAGGGGCGCTCGGGACTGGCTTCGATCACCTGGCCGGCCAACGGCAGGGTCACCGAGACGACGAGGTAATTGAGCGGGTCATACACGTAGCATTCGTCCGCCAGGCGCACTTCCTTGCGCCCCTCGACAATCACGCACAAACCAGGCTTGTGCACGGTGTGCAGGGCTTCGGTTGGCTCGTCGCTGCGGATCAGGTGCAAGGCCTCGATGGCCGTGGGATGGACGCCGAAGTCTGGAGCGAAGCGCATCATCAGGCTCGCCAGTTCGGCGCGACGCTGACTAACGCCGTCGTCTGACGCCATGTGGATGGACGTGGATACCGACATGCCGATCAATCTCCCAGGCCAAATGAGTGGACCGCGCTAGTAAAACTGATTGCGCGGTTGTCGGCCAGAGTCGGATTTATCGCTACAGGATCGTGCAAGTGCGCAGGAGGATCCGACTAACCCAGGCAAAGGTCGGTTGCCTAATCTGGACCTGTCAAAACGCTCCCACCCGGGGGCCAACACGTCCAGACGAGGAAACCATCATGTCCGATATTCAAAACAAAGTCGTGGTCATCACCGGCGCCAGCAGCGGGATTGGTGAAGCGGCGGCGCGGTTGCTCGCGGCTCGCGGTGCTCGTGTCGTACTCGGCGCCCGGCGTATCGATCGTTTGCAAGCGCTGGTGCAGGAACTCGAAGCCGCCGGCCAGCAGGCGGCCTGCAAATCCGTGGACGTGAGCCGCCGCGATGACGTCCAGAGCCTGATTGACTTCGCTGTCGAACGGTTCGGTCGGGTCGACGTGATCATCAACAACGCCGGGGTCATGCCGCTCTCCAAACTCGAGGCGCTGAAAGTCGAGGAGTGGGACCGTATGATCGACGTCAATATCCGTGGCGTGCTTCACGGCATCGCCGCCGGCCTGCCGCTGATGCAGCGCCAGCGTAGCGGGCAGTTCATCAACATCGCATCCATCGGTGCCTACGCCGTCAGCCCGACGGCCGCTGTGTATTGCGCCACCAAGTACGCCGTGCGGGCGATTTCCGAGGGCTTGCGCCAGGAAGTCGGAGGCGATGTGCGCGTGACGGTGATTTCCCCCGGCGTGACCGAGTCGGAACTGGCCGAGAGCATTTCCGATGAAGGTGGGCGTGCCGAAATGCGTGAGTTTCGCAAGATCTCCATTCCGGCCGAAGCCATCGCCCGGGCTATCGCCTATGCCATTGAACAACCCGTGGATGTGGACGTCAGCGAACTGATTGTGCGACCCACTGCCAGCCCGTTCTGAGTCGAGTTGACCCGACAAGGAAACCCTTTGTGGCGAGGGAGCTTGCTCCCGCTGGGTTGCGAAGCGAACCCAAGATTTTGCGACTGCTGCGCAGTCGAGCGGGAGCAAGCGCCCTCGTCACAATGGGACTGCCTCAAGGTTGTGTCCAACCCGACATCGTCTGTGCCTCGGCTTGGGGTTTATCGTTACGCCAGTTCCAACCGCGCCGCAGCACGCTGGGTGATTTGCGAGCGCACCCGGAACGATTCGGCCGCACGCCGTTGGGCTTCTTCCAGGACGCGCGTCGGCGCGGTGTCCGGGCTGCCGGCGGTAAACGGCGGGGCAGGGGCGTATTCGAGTTGCAGTTGGACTAGCTCGGCGGTGTCCTGGTCGAACAGTTCGGCCGCCAGGGTCAAGGCAAAATCGATCCCGGCCGTGATGCCGCCCCCGGTGAGCAGGTTGCCGTCGCGGACCACGCGGTCCTTGACCGGCGTCGCGCCCAGGGTTTGCAACAGGCTGTGATAGGCCCAGTGAGTGGTGGCGCGCTTGCCTTGCAACAGGCCTGCCGCACCGAGCACCAACGCACCGGTGCACACCGAGGTGATGTATTTCGCGTCGGCGGCTTGCCGCTTGATGAAGGCCAGCGTCTGCTCGTCTTCCATCAGCGGCCCGACGCCGGTCCCGCCGGGGACGCAGATCACATCGAGCTTCGGGCAGTCCTCGAACGTGGTGGTGGGCAGCAATACCAGCCCGGTGCTCGCGGTGACCGGGGCCAGGTCCTTCCAGATCAGGTGGACCTTCACGCCTGGCAACGAGGCCAGCACGTCATATGGGCCGGTCAGGTCCAACTGCTGGACTTGGGGGAATAACAGCAAACCGATCTGAAACGTCATGTCGCGTTCTCCTTTGGATGATGCCCGAGGGGTGGACGGTTTTACTTTAGATCCGTAGGCTCTGGCGTATACGCCAATAAGCCCACGAATCACGCCAATATGCCTAACCCACCGAAAACCGTTCATGTCCTGGCCTTCGCCAACGTGCAAGTGCTGGATGTCACCGGGCCCTTGCAGGTGTTTGCCTCGGCCAACGATTTGGCTCGCCAGCAAGGCCTGCCGCTGCCCTACACACCAACGGTCATCGCGGTGGGTGGCGGCGCGGTCATGTCCTCGGCGGGCTTGGCGCTGATGGCCGAGCCGCTGCCGAGCGAAGGCAGCGACACGTTGCTGATTGCCGGTGGTTGGGGCGTGTATGAAGCGGCGAAAGACGCGGCGCTGGTGGCCTGGGTCAAGGCGCACGGCCTGCGTTCGCGAAGGGTGGCGTCGGTGTGCACCGGGGCGTTCCTGCTGGCCGCCAGCGGTTGGCTGGACGGACGGCGCGTGGTGACGCACTGGACCCGCTGCGAGCAATTGGCCGAGCAACATCCGCAATTGCGGGTCGAACCCAACCCGATTTTTATCAACGACGGTCCGGTCTGGACCTCGGCCGGGGTGACGGCCGGCATCGACCTGGCCCTGGCGCTGGTCGAGGAGGACTTGGGCCGCGGGGTGGCGCTGGAGGTCGCCCGGCAACTGGTGGTGTTCCTCAAGCGTCCTGGCGGGCAATCGCAGTTCAGCGTGACGTTGTCGCTGCAAAAACAGGGCAGTCGGTTCGATGACCTGCACGCCTGGATCGCCGAAAACCTCACCCGTGACCTTGGCCTGTCGAGCCTGGCCGCCGAGGTGGGCATGAGCGAGCGCAGCTTTGTGCGTCACTACCGCGCCGACACCGGCCAGACCCCGGCGCGGGCCGTCGAGTTGATTCGCGTGGAAACCGCACGCCGTTTGTTGTCCGACACCGCAGTGTCAATCAAACGGGTGGCGGTGCAATGTGGCTTTGGCAGCGAAGAAACCTTGCGCCGAAGTTTCCTACGGGCCATGGGCGTGACACCCCAGGCCTATCGCGAGCGGTTCGCCGTCAACCCTCAAGCAGATCCAGCAACGCCTTGAGCGTGGCCTCGGGGGCTTCCTGGGGAATGTTGTGGCCGACACCGGCGAGCACTCGGCGCTCGTAAAAACCGCTGAAATGCTCGGCATCTTCATCGTGCTTCGGCGCGGGCCCCACGCCGTCGTCGCCCCCGCACAGGGAAATGCTAGGCACGCTGATGGCCGGTTGCGCCGTCAATTTTTCCTCCATCCACTCCAGCGTCGGATCGCCCGGTGCGTACATGAAGCGATGGCGGTAGGAGTGGATTACCACGTCGACGAAGTCCGGGTTGTCGAACGACGCTGCGCTGAGGGGATACAGTTCGGCGCCACGTTTCCAGGTCGGCGACCACAGGCGCCAAAGCAAGCCACACAGCTCGCGCCGGTTCTGGGTCAGGCCCTCGACACCCCGGGCCGTGTGGAAGTAGTACTGGTACCACAGCCGATGTTCGGTTTCCGGGTCCAGCGGTTGCCTGGAGCGCGGAATATCCTGCAGGTTGTAGCCATCGCCGGTCACCAGGCAGCGCACGCGCTCGGGCCACAGCGCCGCGACGATACACGCCGCCCGACCGCCCCAGTCGTAGCCACACAGCGCCGCTTGGGGGATGGAGAGTGCGTCCATCAGATCCAGCAGGTCCTGGGCCAGGGCGGCTTGCTGGCCGGAGCGCAGGATGGCCGGGTTGTTGAAGCGGGTCGGGCCGTAGCCGCGCAGGTAGGGCACGACGATCCGATAGCCACGCTGGGCCAGGGCTGGCGCGACTTCATCGAACGCCCTGGGATCGTAAGGAAAACCGTGCAGCAGGATGATCGGATCGCCGTTGGCGGGACCGTGTTCTTCGTAGGCAATGCGCAGCAACGGCGTGACGGCGAAGTTGATCCTGGGCTCAAGGTTCATGTCGGCCTCCGGCAGTGTGCGGTTGTGTTCAGGCAGGTTCCTGGTTGACGTATTTGGCCCGATCCGGCGTGAACGTCACAATCATGTTCGTGCTGGAACAGGTCAGGGTGCGCTCCTGGGTCAAGTCGATGTCCAGGTCTTCACCGCGCAGGCCCTGCCACTGGGCGAGGTATTTGAGGCAACCGAATTTTTCGTTTTTCTTCAGGCTGCGGCTGACGCCACCTTTCCACCCCAGCACCGGCAACTCCCCGGCCACACAGCGTTGCGCCAGTTCGGGAAACTTCGCCGAACGTTCGCGGCCGATTTCCCAGCACTTGATCAAGCCCCGGTCGTGGCCTTCCCAGAGGTCTTCGCGGGTCAGGCCTGTTCGGGGTGGGGTGGTGATGGGGCGTTTGATATGGGTCATGTCAGGTCCTTGAGTCGGGTTTTTATCGGGCAGCTCCGCTGCACCCGTGAGAGCGTCGATCTTAGGAGGGGTTGGCGGGGCTGGCAACTCGAAACGGGGTGTAACGCTAAATGGGTGACTTGCGGTGATTGCTTCTGTGGCGAGGGAGCTTGCTCCCGCTGGGTTGCGAAGCGACCCCATACCAGACGCTGATTCTTTGGAGGCTGGAAGATTTTTGCGCCTGCTGCGCAGTCGAGCGGGAGCAAGCTCCCTCGCCACAGTGGTGCGGTGTTCCTACAAAAAAATAAGTGAACCGGAATTTTCTGACGAGTCGCGTCGGTTGTCGGTTCGGAAGGGGCGGGGATAGGCTCTGTTCGTCGCTGCAAATTCAGCGACCGGGTTTGGTCGCCCGGGTTTAGAATGGCGCACAATGCCTCGCGAGCGGCTGTCTGCTTTATGGCTGACTGTGCGTGGGAGGGCTTCGGGCCCTGCCGGGTATCCATTCCCTGGTCGACCAACCTGCGTACAGTTCGCCACCCTTCTGCTTGGTCGCGGAAATGGCGAACTCCACTTTCGAATGGAGATTCACATCATGGTCAAGATCACCCCCAACCCACCACGCGCCGAAAACCTCTCTGCCTACACCACCTTCGATACACAAAAACTCCGTGAAGCCGCCGACCGGGCGCTGAACATTCACTTGTCTCCTCCCGCCCCACCCAAGCCCGACACCCAGGACGGCCAGGTTTTCACCGTGGTCCTCGGCCTCAACACCGAATCGGTGCTGACGACCCTCAGCGAAACCCTGGCTTCGGCCGATGCGCTGGTCAGTGACCTGGGGTTCGAGTTGGAAGGTTCCCGGCGTCATGTAGCGCTGGGGATTCAGCAGTTGATCGAACTGGCCAGGTTGCTGGCCAACCGAGCGTTGGATGACCTCGAATTGGCCGACTCAACACAATAGTCAGCCCACCACTTTCCCTGTGGCGAGGGAGCTTGCTCCCGCTCGACTGCGCAGCAGGCGCAAAATCTTGGGGTCGCTTCGCAACCCAGCGGGAGCAAGCTCCCTCGCCACAGGGCGCCGCGTTCAGCCTGAGGGCCACTCAGCTCACGGCTGCCAATGATTCTTCTCGCCGCTCAACTTGCGGTCCAGGAAGCTCGCCGCACTGATCAGCGCCAGGTGGGTCAGGGCCTGGGGAGTATTGCCCAGGTGGTAGCCGTGGCTGTCGAACTCTTCGGCGTACAACCCCAGCGGGTTGGCGTAGCGCAGCAGTTGTTCGAATTCCAGCTGGGCTTTTTCCACGCGGCCGGCGCGGGCCAGGCATTCGACGTACCAGAAGGAGCAGGCGGCGAAGGAGCCTTCGGTGCCGCTGAGACCGTCGATGGGGCTGTCGTCGTTGCGGTAGCGGTAGACCATGCCGTCGCGCACCAGGCTTTTTTCGATGGCGTCGAGTGTCGACAGCCAGCGCGGGTCGCGGGCGCTGACGAAACGCACCAAAGGCATCAACAGCATTGAACCGTCCAGGGCGGTGCTGCCCAGGCGTTGGATAAAGTGCTGGTGTTCGTCGTTCCAGAAGTTGGCCCAGATGTCTTGGTAAATGGCCTGGCGGGTCTCGTCCCAGCGAGCGAACGGGGCGGGCAGGGAGCGCTTTTCGGCCAGGCGGATGGCGCGGTCGACGGCGACCCAGCACATCAGCCGCGAGTGCAGGAAATGTTGTTTGTCGCCGCGCATTTCCCAGATGCCCACGTCCTTGTCCTGCCAGACACTGCACACCTGGTCGATCACCTCGACGGTGTGTTTCCAACCTTGATGGGAGATGGCTTCGCCGTATTTGTTGACCAGGTACACGGCGTCCATCAGCTCGCCGAAAATATCCAATTGCACCTGTTGGTAGGCCAGGTTGCCGATGCGCACCGGTTGCGCGTTGCCGAAGCCGCTCAAGTGCGGCAGCTCGGTTTCCGGCAGTTCCTGCCTGCCGTCCAGGCCATAGAGAATGTTGAGTTTGGTCGGCTGGTCGCAGCAGTCGCTGACCCGGCCCCGCAGCCAGCGCATGTAGGCGTTGGCTTCGTCGACGAAACCCAGGCGCATGAACGCATAGACCGTGAACGAAGCGTCGCGGATCCAGGTGTAGCGGTAATCCCAATTGCGCTCGCCCCCGCGGGTTTCCGGCAGGCCGAAGGTGGCGGCGGCGAGGATGGCGCCGTGTTTGCGCGAGGTCAGCAGTTTCAGCGCCAGGGCCGAGCGGTTGACCACTTCGCGCCAGCGCCCGCGATAATTGGATTGGCCGATCCAGCCGCGCCAGAACGCCAGGGTCCGCTCCAGGCACATCGCGCTGGCATCGTCCTGCAGGCGCGGGTCGTCGATGCCGCCCAGCAGGAATTCGGCGCGCTGGCCCTGTTCCAGGGTGAACTCGGCCACGGCGGTGTTGCCGTCCAGCGTCATGGGCTGATCGCCGCATAAACGCAAGCTCGGATGCCCCGGCGCGCTGAAGCAAATGTGGCTGCCGTCCTGGCTCGCGATCGTCGCGGCCCGGGCATAGTCATGCCGCACCGCGCAGCGCAGGCGAAACGTTGCACTGCCGACGGTCATGTGGACCTTGCGCATCAGCACCGGCAAATCGTCTTCGCTGTCGCCGATGGGCAGCAGGTCGGTGATTTCCACCACAGCGCCGTCGCTCAGCCAACGGGTTTGCAATACGTTGGTGTCGGGCAGGTAGATCTGTTGCCGACGGGCGTTCGGCAGGTCAGGCGCGAGTTGGAAAATGCCCGCCTCCGGAGTATCGAGCAGGGAACAGAAGATCGACGGGCTGTCGAATTCCGGCCAGCAGAAGAAATCGACGCTGCCCCGGTCGTTGACCAGCGCGGCGCTGCGCATGTCGCCGATGATGCCGTGGTTCTCGATGGGGCTTTGCGGTTCGTCATGATCAGCCATTGCCGCGAAACCCCGGATAAAGGCTCATCCCGCCATCGATGAACAGCGTGGTGCCCACCACATAATCGGACCAGTCCGAGGCCAGCCAGACCACCGCATTGGCGACGTCCTCGACATCGCCGACGCGACCGTAAGGAATCAGCTCCAGCAGTTTCTGCTCCTGCTCGCCCTCGGTGGCTTCGCGGTTGATGGCCGTGCGGATGGCGCCAGGGGCGATGCTGTTGATGCGGATGCGCTGGTGGCTGGTTTCCTGGGCCAGGCTCTGCATCAGCAGATCGACACCGCCCTTGGACGCGGCGTAATTGACGTGGCCGGCCCAGGGAATGCGCTGGTGCACCGAGCTCATGTGGATGATTTTGCCGGCGGCCCGGGACACGCCCTGGCGAACGCCCTGGCGGTTGAAGATTCGCAGGGCGGCGCGGGCGCAAAGGAACTGGCCGGTGAGGTTGGTGCCGATCACGGTGTTCCAGTCTTCCAGGCTCATATCGACGGCGGCGGCGTCTTTTTGCAAACCGGAATTGGCCACCAGGATGTCCAGTGTGCCAAAGGCATCGAGGGCTTGGGCAAACAGGTGCTCGACCTCCTGTTCCTTCGACACGTCGGCCCCCACGGCGATGGCGCGGCCGCCGTTGGCGTTGATTTCACGGGCCAGTTCTTGCGCCGGCTCGGCGTTGGAATGGTAGTTGAGCACCACGGCGGCACCCACATCTGCCAACGCCTTGGCCGCGCCTGCGCCAATGCCGGAGCTGGCGCCGGTGACCAGGGCAACCTGTCGGGCGAGGGATATCTGCATGGTCTAGCACCTTGAGTTGAGGGCCTTACCTGCTGACTGGTTTGAGGTGGGTGGAGTTCAGTTGGGTGAGGTGGTCTTCATATTCCAGGTCCAAACACAAACCTGTGGCAAGGGGACTGTGGGAGCAAAGCTTGCTCGCGAAACAGGCGACTCGATTTCCGAAAGACCGCATTGTCTTCATCGCGGGCAAGCCTTGCTCCCACAATCTGTCTGCCAGAAAAAGAATGTGCTTCAGGGCCGCTGTTACCACCCCCGCCCCGAATTCACCCAGAAATTAACCGACAACGACGTCGACACCGACTCCACCTGGTGAAACCAGCCTTCCGGCAAAAACAGCAAATCTCCAGCCTCCAGCGTCACGCGCAGGAAGGTCACGTCACGGGCCCGGGGGAAGCGTTGGTAGTCCGGCGCGTCCGGGTTGAAATCGCAGCCGTCCAGCCCGCCTTGGGGCGCCGTGGACCAGGTGCCCAGGGCTTCGCGATGATGAGGCGCGGCGAGGGTGAAAGTTTTCTGGCCCCAGACCTGGGCGAACAGATTGTCGGTGTCGTCGCGATGCAGGGGCGTCAGGGTGCCCTTGGGGCCGATCCAGATACGCGGTGGGATGAACAACGACGGGTCGAAGTAGGGCGGGTACTTGATCTGCTCCATCAGCTGCGCCGGCAGGATGTTGTTGCCCATGTAGGCCGGTGGTTCACCGTCGGCACCCTTGGCCGCCGGGCTGTCGAGGGAAGCGATAAAGTCGGCCATGGACGTGGAGCGAAAATCCCGCTCGGTGGAGAAGGTCTTCTTCACGTAGTCGCCGTGACGGGTGATGCCTTGCAGCTCGGCGAAATGCACCAGGGATTCTTCGCGGCTGAGCTTGAACAATGGCCAGTCCTGCAGGGCATCGCTGATGACCAGCGGAATGCCGTGGGGCAGGTACTGGGCGCGGAACTGCTGCACCGACAGCCCGCTGCGCGGCCGCCGTTCCACGCTGCGTTGGGTCGGCAGGCTGGCGGTGAGTTTTTCGCTGAAGCGCGGCGGGGTCGGGTAGCGCTTGTTCATGTCGACCTTTTCCACCACGCCACCGCCATGCCGGGCATGGTCGATGATCTGCGGCAGCAAGGTCGCCAGGCCCATGTTGCCGCCGATTTTCAGGCGACCGCTGGCGAACAGCTCCTCGACATTGGCCATGCCGGCCATGATCCCGAGGAAGTCCTTCTCCGCCACCTCGATGGTCACGTCGGGGCTGGTGTGGCGGCCCGCCTCGGTGCGGCTGCTGGCCTTGACCTCGGACCAGTACGCCTGGTGCGGGCCGAACACGAATTGGAAGACGCCTTCGATACCAACGGCGCCGGCATTGGCGAACAGCTTGCCCAGGATGGTGTGCAGGTCCACGGCGGTCACTCTTGCGGGTTTTTGGTCTTAGCAGGTAACGAGGACCCGGATCAGAAATTTAGGCCCTGTCGCTGCGTCATCGACCCTCGCCCTAGCGCGTCGCGACCATGAACAGCCGGGGAAACGGCAGCAGCACCGTCCCATCGTCCTGGGCTGGGTAAGCCTGTTCGATCGCCTTGAGATACTGCGCCAGGTATTGCTCGCGCTGTGTCTCGTCCAGCGGCTCGAGAAACGGCCGCAAGGCGCTGCCCTTGAACCATTCCACCACGCCTGCGGCACCGCCGGCCAAGGGGTGATGGTAGGTGGTGCGCCACACATCGACGCGGCTGCAGTGGGGCTTGAGCATCGCGTAATAGGCGCTGGCATCCGCCATCTCGGTACGCGAATCAGCCGCCGCGGCCAGTTGGCTGGCCCAAGGCCCGTTGGCGGCGATTTCCCGCATCAAGCGGTGGGAGGGCTGGTGCAGGTTGTCGGGCATCTGGATCGCCAGGCTACCGCCGGGGGCGAGTTTGCCCATCAGCGAGGGCAGCAGGGTGGCGTGGTCGGGCAGCCATTGCAGCACCGCGTTGGCGAAGATCACGTCGAACGGCCCGGGTTCATCCCATTGGCCAATGTCGGCCGTATCGAATGCCACGGCGGGCAAGCGCTTGCGTGCGGCGTCGATCATGTCGCTGGAACTGTCCAGGCCGCGTACCGTGGCGCCGCTGAAATGTTCCACCAACAACTCGGTGGAGTTGCCCGGGCCGCATCCCAGGTCGATCACCGTGCGTGCCTCCACGGGAGGAATGGCGGCGAGCAGGTCCCGGGACGGACGGGTGCGTTCCTGTTCGAAGGTGACATATTGCTTGGCGGACCAGCCCATGGCGTTCTCCTGTGCAGTGATCGAGATGTCGCCAGTATAAGGTCGTGTGGGAAGATGAACCGCGTTATCGTTCATCGCGGGCAAGCCTTGCTCCCACATGCCTTGCTCTCACAAGGGGCAGGCATCTCGTCGCGAACGTCACGGTTTTGACTAATTCCATGGGTTAGGATTTCGTTATCTTCCCTACACGACCGATCGGAGAAAACCGCAGTGACCCAACTGACCCTGCTGTGCCTGCCTTATTCCGGCGCCAGCGCGATGGTGTATAGCCGCTGGCGGCGCACGTTGCCGCAATGGCTGCACGTGCAACCGGTGGAATTGCCGGGGCGCGGTGCACGCTTCGACGAGCCACTGCACACCGACATGGGCCCGTTGGCGATGCAACTGGCGCGGGAGCTGCACCCGACGCTCCAGGCCCCGTACGCCTTGTTCGGCCACAGCCTGGGCGCGCTGCTGGCCTGCGAAATTGCCCATGCCCTGCGTGAGCTTGGCAGCCCGGAACCGGTGGCGCTGTTTGCCTCCGGCACCGCGGCGCCGACGATGCGCGCCGACTATGATCGCGGTTTTGCCAAGGCGAAAACCGACGCTGAGTTGATCGAGCAACTGCGCACCCTCAATGGTACGAGCGAGGAGATCCTGGCCAATGAAGAGCTGATGGACCTGACCCTGCCGATCCTGCGGGCCGACTTTTTGCTGTGCGGTCGTTTCCAGCCACGGCAACGGCCGCTGCTCAAGTGCCCGGTGCATGTATTCGGCGGCACGGCCGACAAGGCCACCACGGAGCAACTGATGGGCTGGCGGCGGGAAACCACGGGCAGTTTCTCGGTGGACATGCTGGCGGGCGGGCACTTCTTCATTCATGAGCACGAGGCCAAGGTGCTGCGGCTGATCAAGGATCAGTTGAGCGTGCATCATCGGCGGCATGGGTTGGCGATCAGCGCCTAGCCCGTTCAAGACCCGCTTCTGTGGCGAGGGAGCTTGCTCCCGCTGGGCGGCGAAGCCGCCCCAAAGAAACTTGCAGTAGTCCAGACAGACCGCATCAGCCGGTTTACGACTGCTGCGCAGCCGAGCGGGAGCAAGCTCCCTCGCCACGGGTTTCTTCCTTTCTGACACTTGTTCTCAAACGCTAATTTTTCCGGTTTGCATTCGTTTCATAGGGACGACTTGCCTTTGTGCCTTGTGCCCACTGATTCCGGATACCCCAGAAATGAATGCTGAAGACGCCTTGAAACTTGCTCGCCGGTTTATCGGGTTGCCCTTGGAAAAGCGCCGGATGTTCCTGGCCGCGTTGGCCAAGGAGGGCGTGGAGTTCAGCGGGTTTCCCATTCCCCAGGGCGTCGAGGCCGAGGACCGCCAGGCGTTGTCCTATGCCCAGCAGCGCATGTGGTTTCTCTGGCAACTGGAGCCGGACAGCGGCGCCTACAACCTGCCCGGGGCGGTGCGGCTCAAGGGCGCGTTGAGCCTGCCTGCGCTGGAGCAAGCCTTCGCCAGCCTGGTGGCCCGTCATGAAACCCTGCGCACGGTGTTCCAGCGCCAGGCCGACGACAGCCTCCTGCAAGTGCCCTCCAGCGCCGCACTGGTGATCGGGCACAAGGACTTCAGCGCCTTGCCGGTTGCCGAGCGCGAGCAGGCGGTGCGCCAGGCCGCCGAAGCCCAATCGCTGCAGCCCTTCGACCTGTCCAGCGGCCCGTTGCTGCGGATCGAACTGCTCAAGCTCGATGATCAAGAGCACGTGCTGCTGCTGACCTTGCATCACATCGTCTCGGACGGCTGGTCGATGAACGTGCTGATCGACGAATTCATTCGCTGCTATGACGCCCATGAGGCGGGGGTGGAACCACAACTGGCCGACTTGCCGATCCAGTACAGCGACTATGCCTTGTGGCAGCGCCGCTGGCTGGAAGCCGGCGAGCTGCAACGTCAACTCGATTACTGGCAAGCGCAACTGGGCGACGAACATCCGGTGCTGGAGCTTCCTATCGATTATCCACGCCCGGTGCTGCCGAGTTATCGCGGTCGTCGCCTGGAACAGGTGGTGGACGCGGCGCTGGTCGAGCAACTGCGCGGCGTTGCCCGCCAGCATGGGGTCACGTTATTCATGCTGCTACTGGGGACGTTCAATGTCCTGCTGCACCGCTACACCGGGCAAGACGACTTGCGCGTCGGCGTCCCGATCGCCAACCGCAACCGCCGGGAAATCGAAGGGCTGATTGGTTTCTTCGTCAACACCCAGGTATTGCGGGTGCAACTGGATGGCCGGACGCGCCTCGGCGACCTGTTGCATGACATCAAGGAAACCGCCCTCGGCGCCCAGGCCCACCAGGATCTGCCCTTCGAACGGCTGGTCGAGGCGCTGAAACTTGAGCGCAGCCTCAGCTACAACCCGTTGTTCCAGGTGATGTACAACCACCAGCCGGAAGTGGCCGACGTCACCACGCTGAAAGTCGGCAGCGGTCTGGAGCTGGGGGTCATCGAATGGGAAAGCCGCAGCACCCAGTTCGACTTGAGCCTGGACACCTACGAAAAGGGCGGACAGTTGCATGCGGCGTTCACCTACGCCAGTGACTTGTTCAACCCCGACACCATCGAGCGTATGGCGCGGCATTGGACGCTGCTGTTGCGCAACATCGTCAACGACCCGCAGCAGCGCGTCGGCGAGCTTGCGTTGTTGGCGCCGGCCGAATATCGGCAGTTAGTCATGGATTGGGGGCGTCACGACGCGACCTGGCCGAGTGATCGCCCGGTGCATGAGCTGTTCGAGGTGCAAGCTGAACGCAGCCCGGATGCCGTCGCCTTGATCTGCGATGGACAACGATTGAGCTATGGCGAGCTCAACGCCCGTTCCAACTGCCTGGGGCGCACGTTGGTGGCGGCGGGCGTCGGTCCGGACGTGCTGGTGGGCATCGCCGTCGACCGGAGCCCGGACCTGGTGGTGGCCATTCTCGCCGTGCTCAAGGCCGGTGGTGCCTACGTGCCGCTGGACCCCCAATACCCGGTCGATCGCCTGCGCTTCATGATCGAAGACAGCGCCAGCCGTTTGCTCTTGAGCCAAAGCCATTTGCTTGAACGGCTGCCGGTGCCCGACGGCGTGCGTTGCCTGTGCCTGGATCAGGCCGAGTCCTGGGTAAACGCTGAACCCGGCAATCTGCAACGCAAGGTGTGGGTCGATAGCCTGGCCTACGTCATGTTCACGTCCGGCTCGACGGGGCGCCCGAAAGGTGTCGGTATCAGCCACGGCGCGCTGAGCAAGCATGGGTTCGCCTCGCAGCACTATTACGGCTTGAGCAGCGCTGATTGTGTGCTGCAATTCGCGACCTTCAACTTTGATGCTTTTGGCGAGCAGCTGTTCGGTCCGCTGACCTGCGGCGCCTCGGTGGTGTTGCGCGGCAACGAGGTGTGGGACAGCGAAACCCTGTACCGCCAGATCGTCGAGCAGGGCATCACGGTCATGGACTTGACCACTGCCTACTGGAACATGATCGCCAAGGAATTTGCCGCTGTCGGTCCGCGTGACTATGCGGCGCTGCGCCAGGTCCACAGTGGCGGTGAAGCCATGCCGCCCGAAGGCGTACAGGCCTGGCGCCGGGCCGGGCTGGAGCAGGTCAAGCTGCTCAACACCTACGGTCCGACCGAGGCCACGGTCACGGCCACCACCCTGGATTGCAGCGATTACGTCTTCAATCGTCGGCCGCTGCCGCTGACCTTGCCCATTGGTCAACCGCTTCCTGGCCGGCATACCTATCTGCTGGACGCGCATCTGGCGCCCACGCCGGTTGGGGTAACCGGCGAGCTGCTGATTGGCGGCGAGTTGCTGGCGCGTGGTTACTTCCAGCGTCCGGCCTTGACCGCTGAACGTTTCATTCCCGATCCGTTTTCCACCACGGGTGCGCGCCTGTATCGCACCGGCGACTTGGCGCGCTTCAATGCCTTGGGCCAAATCGAATACGTGGGCCGCGTAGATCATCAAGTGAAGATCCGCGGCTTGCGCATCGAACTGGGCGAAATCGAAGCGCGCCTGCTGGAACTGGAGGCGGTCAGCGACGCCGTCGTACTGGCGGTGCAAGGTGGCAGCAGCCTGCAACTGGTGGGTTACGTGGTGCCCAAGGATGCAACGCTGGTGTCGGCCTCGGCGGATGAACAGGGCGCTGCGCGGGAATCCCTCAAGGCGCAACTCAAGGACTGCGTGCCAGACTACATGGTCCCGACCCAATGGTTGTTCCTTGGGCAATTGCCGCTGAGTCCCAACGGGAAGCTCGACCGCAAGGCCCTGCCTTCAGCCGATGCCAGCCAACTGCAACAGGCCTTTATCGCCCCTCGCAGCGAACTGGAGCGAGGCATCGCGGCGATCTGGCAGGACGTGCTCAAGCTTGAACAGGTCGGCTTGACCGACAACTTCTTCGAGCTGGGCGGTGACTCGATCATCTCGATCCAGGTGGTCAGCCGCTCGCGGCAGGCCGGGATCCATTTCACCCCCCGTGACCTGTTCCAGCATCAAACCGTGCAAGGCCTGGCGAGCGTCGCGCAACAAGGCGGCAGCGAGCTGCAGATCGATCAGGGACCGGTCAGCGGCGAACAGCCGTTGCTGCCCATCCAGCAGATGTTTTTCGAGGAGGCGATTGCCCAGCGCCACCACTGGAACCAGGCCGTCTTGTTGCGCAGCCATCTACCCTTGCAGGCACCCGCGCTGCTGCAGGCGCTCAACGCCGTGTTGGCGCATCACGATGCCTTGCGTTCGCGCTTCGTCGAAACCCCGGCGGGCTGGCGGGCCGAGGTGGCGCCGATCGTGGTCGATCCTGAGGTGTTGTGGACGGCGGACAACCTGAGCGCCGCTGAGCTGCAAGACTTCTGTGCCAAGGCCCAGTGCAGCCTCGGCCTGCACAACGGCCCGTTGCTGCGTGCGGTGCTGGCGAGCATGGCCGATGGCAGCCAGCGTCTGTTATTGGCCGTGCACCACCTGGCCGTGGACGGTGTGTCGTGGCGCATCCTGTTGGAAGACCTGCAACGGGCTTATCAACAGGCCAGCGTCGGCGCCGCCGTCAAGCTGCCGGCCAAGACCAGCGCCTATAAAGCCTGGGGTGAGCATTTGCAGGCCTACGCCACGACCGAAAACGTTCAGTCCGAGCTAACGTTCTGGCAGCAACAACTGCAAGGCGCTGTCGTGGATCTGCCATGGGATAACCCCCAAGGCAGCCGACAAAGCCGTTACGCCAAAGTGCTGCACAGCCGTCTCGACAAAACCCTCACTCAGCAACTGCTGCAACAGGCGCCCGCGGCGTATCGCACCCAGGTCAACGATCTGTTGCTAACCGCCCTGGCGCGGGTGATCTGTCGCTGGACCGGCCACGTCGACACCTTGATCCAACTGGAAGGCCATGGCCGCGAAGAGTTGTTCAGTGGCGTCGACCTGACTCGTACGGTCGGCTGGTTTACCAGCCTGTTCCCTGTGCGCCTCACACCGGCGGATGGCGTGGCCGCCACGATCAAGCAGATCAAGGAGCAACTGCGGGCGATCCCGAACAAGGGCATCGGTTTCGGCGTGTTGCGCTACCTGGGTGACGAGGCGGCGCAAGCCTGTCTCAAGGCCTTGCCATTGCCGTGCATCACCTTCAATTACCTCGGCCAGTTCGACGGCAGTTTCGATGCCCGGGAGGGGGCGTTGTTCAGCCCGGCGGGGGAAAGCGCCGGGCGCGAGCAGAGCCTTGATGCGCCCCTGGACAACTGGCTGGGTGTCGAAGGCCAGGTCTATGACGGCGCGCTCGACTTGCGTTGGACGTTCAGCCATGAGCAATTCGACGAGGCGACCATCGCCCGCCTGGCCGATGACTATACCCGCGAGCTGGAAGCGCTGATTGGCCATTGCTGCCAGGCCGATGCCATGGGCACCACGCCGTCGGATTTCCCGCTGGCGCGCATCACCCAGGCGCAGTTGGACGCGATCCCAGTGCCGGCGACCGCTATCGAAGACATTTATCCACTGTCGCCAATGCAGCAAGGCATGCTGTTTCACACCCTGTACGAGCAGGGCACCGGGACCTACATCAACCAGTTGTGCGTGGATGTCGATGGCCTGGACCCCGAGCGTTTCCGCGCGGCGTGGCAGGCGACAATGGATGCCCACGAAATCCTGCGCAGCGGTTTCATCTGGCAGGGCGAGTTGCAGCAACAGTTGCAGATCATCCACCGCCGCCTGGCGCTGCCCTACACACTGCTCGATTGGCGTCAACGCCGTGACGTCGACCAGGCTCTCAAGGATTTCATTGCCGCTGATCTGGCCATGGGCTTCGACCTGACCCAGGCTGGGCTGCTGCGGGTCACGCTGATTCAACTGAGCGATGAGCGTCATCATCTGATCTTCACTAACCACCATATTTTGATGGATGGCTGGAGCAGCGCGCAGATGCTCGGTGAAGTGCTGCAACGCTATGCCGGTCAACAGCCGCCGCGGCCGGTCAGCCGCTATGCCGATTACATCCAGTGGTTGCAGCGCCAGGACGCCGCCCTCAGCGAAGCGTTCTGGCTGGCGCAACTGGCCGATCTCCAGGAGCCGACGGTATTGGCGAACGCTGCGGCGGCGGGTGGCGAGGTGCGCCGCGAAAGCGGTCACGCCCTCAGGCATTACCAACTGGATGCGTCGGGTACGGGCCGTCTCAACGCCTTCGCCCGTCAGCAGAAAGTCACCGTCAACACCCTGGTGCAAGCGGCGTGGCTGTTGCTGTTGCAGCGCTATACCGGCAGCGACTGCGTGGCGTTCGGCACCACCGTGGCCGGGCGGCCCGCAGAGCTGGTTGGCATCGAGCAACAGGTCGGCCTGTTCATCAACACCTTGCCAGTGATCGCGGGCTCGCGTCCGGACCAGACCGTCGCGGCCTGGCTGGCCGCCGTACAGGCCCGGAACCTGAGCCTGCGTGAGTTCGAGCACACGCCACTGGCGAGCGTCCAGCGCTGGGCCGGGCAGGGCGGGGGCGCGCTGTTCGACAGCCTGCTGGTGTTCGAAAACTTCCCGATTTCCGCGGCGTTGCAACACGGCACCGCCCAAGGCGTGGTGTTCGGCGAAGTCGCCAACCAGGATCAGACCCACTACCCGCTGACCCTGGGCGTGACCCTGGGTGAGACGCTGGCCCTGCACATGAGTTTCGACCAGGCGCATTTCAGCGTTGCAACCATTGAGCGCTTGAGTGCGCAGTTGCTGCTCCTGCTGGAGCGGTTTGCCGAAACCGCCGAGCGTCGCCTCGGCGAGATCGCCCTGGCCAATGACGAGGAGCACAGCGGGCAACAGGCCGCCAATCATCCGCAGCCGTACCCGACCGACATCCCCGTACATCAACGCATTGCCGATCTGGCGGCGCACAAGCCCCACGCCACGGCAATGATCTTCGACGGCCAGCGTTTCAGCTATGGCGACATCGACCGTCGCGCCAACCGCCTGGCCCACAAGCTCATCGAACTGGGCGTGGGGCCGGAAACCCGCGTTGGCGTGGCCCTGCCGCGCAGCGAAGGGGTGATCGTCGCGCTGCTGGCGGTGCTTAAGGCCGGCGGCGCCTATGTGCCGCTGGACACCAGCTACCCACGGGAACGCCTGGCGTACCTGATCGAGGATTCCGGGCTGGCGCTGTTGCTCACCGACTCCCGGGTGTCGGCGCAATTACCGCTGGAGGGTGCCGACCAGGTGCTGGAGCTCGATCGCCTGGACCTGAGCCAGCAACCGAGCAACGCCCCAGCCGTGTGTATCGATCCGCAGAACCTGGCCTACGTCATCTACACCTCCGGCTCCACCGGCAACCCCAAAGGCGTGAGCGTGGCCCACGGTCCGCTGGCGATGCACTGCCAGGCCATCGGCGAGCGCTACGAGATGCGCGACAGTGATTGCGAATTCCATTTCATGTCCTTCGCCTTCGACGGTGCCCATGAGCGCTGGCTCACCAGCCTGACCCACGGCGCCTCGCTGCTGATTCGCGACGACAGCCTGTGGACCCCGGAACAGACCTACAACGCCATGGGCGAGCACGGCGTGACGGTGGTGGCGTTCCCGCCGGTGTACCTGCAGCAGCTGGCCGAACACGCCGAACGCGAGGGCAACCCGCCGAAGGTGCGTATCTACTGCTTCGGCGGCGATGCGGTGCCCAACGCCAGCTTCGAACGGGTCAAGCGTGCCCTCGACCCGGACTACATCATCAACGGCTACGGCCCGACCGAAACCGTGGTCACCCCGCTGATCTGGAAGGCTGGCCGCGATGTAGCGTGCGGCGCCGCCTATGCGCCCATCGGCAGCCGCATCGGTGACCGCAGCGCCTACGTGCTCGACGCTGACTTGAACCTGCTGCCCCAAGGCATGGCCGGCGAGCTGTACCTGGGCGGCAGCGGCCTGGCGCGGGGTTACCTGAACCGTCCGGGCCTGACCGCCGAGCGATTTGTCGCCGACCCGTTCAGTCGCAGCGGAGGCTTGCTCTACCGCACCGGCGACCTGGTGCGCCAACGCGCCGATGGCACTTTTGATTACCTGGATCGTATCGACAATCAAGTGAAGATCCGTGGCTTCCGCATCGAGCTGGGGGAAGTCGAAGCCAGCCTGCAAGCCCTTGAAGGCGTGCGCGAAGCGGTTGTCGTGGCGCAGGAAGGTGCTGCTGGCAGCGGCAAGCGCCTGGTCGCCTATGTGGTGGCCAATGAGGCCGTGCAAAAGGATTTCGCCGAGCACCTGCGCGAACAACTCAAGACGACATTGCCGGCGCACATGGTACCGGCCTATCTGCTGCTGCTCGATCGCCTGCCGCTGACCCCCAACGGCAAGCTCGACCGCAAGAACCTGCCCAAGCCCGACGTCAGCCAATTGCAGCAATCCTACGTGGCCCCGGGCAGCGCGCTGGAGCAGCAACTGGTGTCGATCTGGCAGGACGTGCTCAAACTTGAACGCGTGGGCCTGCGGGACAACTTCTTCGAACTGGGCGGCGATTCCATCGTCTCGATCCAAGTGGTTAGTCGCGCGCGGCTGGTCGGTATCCACTTCACGCCGAAGGATCTGTTCCAGCACCAGACCATCGAGGCGCTGGCCGCCGTGGCACAGACGGGCGCGCGACTGCAATTGATCGACCAGCAACCTGCGACCGGCGAAACCGCACTGCTGCCGATTCATCAATGGTTCTTCGCCCAGCCGATCCCCGACCGCCATCACTGGAACCAGTCGGTGATGCTCAAGCCGACCCAGGCCCTCGATCCCCAGGCATTGGAGCGGGCCTTGGGTGCGCTGGTCGTGCACCACGACAGCCTGCGCCTGGACTTCATCGAGCAGGACGAACGCTGGACCGCGCGTTATCGCGATGTCGAGGCGCAGGCCGCCGACACGCTGCTCTGGCAAGCCGATGTCGCCGATCTCGCCGCACTCGAAGTGCTGAGCAACCAGGCCCAGCGCAGCCTGCGACTGGCGGGCGGGCCGCTGATCCGCGCACTGCTGGCGAACCTCGCCGATGGCACCCAGCGGCTGTTGCTGATCGTCCATCACCTGGTGGTGGACGGTGTGTCCTGGCGGATACTGTTCGAAGACCTGCAAAGCGCTTATCGCCAGACCCTCGCTGGCGCGGCGGTGCAACTGCCGGCCAAGACCAGCGCGGTCAACGCCTGGACCGCTGCGTTGCAGGACTATGCCGCCGGTGCGCCCTTGCAGGCCGAGTTGGGCTTTTGGCAGCGGCAGTTACAGGGCGCCTCGGCGAGCTTGCCGTGGGACAACCCCGAGGGTGGGCAACAACAGGGGCAAGCCGTGACGATCCGCACGGCACTGGACAAGAACCTCACCCGGCAATTGCTGCAGCAAGCACCGGCGGCCTATCGCACCCAGGTCAACGATCTGCTGCTGACGGCGTTGGCGCGGGTGATGGTGCGCTGGACCGGCGCTGACAGTGTGCTGCTGCAACTTGAAGGCCATGGCCGTGAAGAGCTGTTCGAGCACATCGACCTGACCCGCACGGTCGGCTGGTTCACCAGCCTGTTCCCGGCCCGATTGACGCCGGTAGCGGATGACCTTGGCGCCTCGCTGAAGCAGATCAAGGAACAACTGCGGGCCATCCCCAACAAGGGCATTGGCTTCGGGGCCTTGGCGCACCTGGGCGATGACGCCGCACGTCAAACCCTGCAAGCCTTGCCGAAACCGCAACTGACGTTCAACTACCTCGGCCAGTTCGACGGCAGTTTCGATACGGCCGCCGATGCCTTGTTCGTCCCGACCACAGAGCGCGGCGGCGAGGAAGTGAACCTGCAAGGCCCGTTGGGCAGCCCGCTAGCCCTCGACGGCCAAGTGTTTGGCGGCGAGCTGGACTTGAGCTGGACCTTCAGCGGTGAGCTGTTCAATACCGCGACCATCCAGCGCCTGGCGGATGACTATCTGCAAGAGCTCACTGCGCTCATCGTCCATTGCTGCGACAGTCACAGCCGGGGCGTGACGCCGTCGGATTTCCCGTTGGCGCGGCTGACCCAGGCGCAACTGGATACGCTGGTCCCAGCCCCCCAAGCCATCGACGACCTCTACCCGTTGTCGCCGATGCAGCAAGGCATGCTGTTCCATTCCTTGCTCGGGCAGGGCAGCGGCGACTACATCAACCAGATGCGCCTCGACGTCGACGGTCTCGATCCGCAGCGTTTTCACGCCGCCTGGCAAGCGGTGGTCGATGCCCATGACATCCTGCGTACCGGGTTCTTCTGGCAGGGCGACCTGGAGCAGCCAGTGCAAATCGTCCAGCGTCAGGTCGAGGTGCCGTTCCGTGTGCTCGACTGGAACGGGCGGACGGAGATTGAGGGTGCCTTGCAAACCCTCGCCGATGAAGAGCGGTCCCAAGGCGTGGACCTGACCCAGGCGCCGCTGATGCGCCTGGTGCTGGTGCGCACGGCGACTGATCGGCATCACCTGATCTACACCAACCATCACATCCTGATGGATGGCTGGAGCAGCGCGCAGTTGTTCGGCGAAGTGTTGCAGCACTACCGCGGCGACAGCGTGGCCCGCCCGGCTGGCCGTTATCGCGATTACATCGCCTGGCTGCAACGCCAGGACGCGAGCCTCGGCGAAGGGTTCTGGATGCAACAATTGCGCACGCTGGATGAGCCGGTGCGCCTGGCCCAGGTGTTTGCGCGCCCGGCCCAGGACGTCTCGGCGAACCTGTACGGTCATCATCATGTGCAACTGGATGCGCAGCAGACCCAACGCCTGGCCGAATTCGCCCGCCAATCCAAAGTGACCGTCAATACCCTGGTGCAAGCGGCCTGGCTGTTGCTCTTGCAGCGCTACACCGGCAAAGCCAGCGTGGCGTTCGGCGCGACGGTGGCGGGGCGGCCGGCGGACCTGGTGGGCGTCGAGGGCCAGATCGGCCTGTTCATCAACACCTTGCCGGTCATCGCCAGCCCGCGTCCGGAACAGACGCTGGGCGACTGGCTGCACAGCGTCCAGGCGCAGAACCTGGCCTTGCGCGAGTTCGAGCATACGGCGTTGTTCGATATCCAGCGCTGGGCCGGGCTGGGCGGCGAAGCGTTGTTCGACAACATCCTGGTGTTCGAGAACTACCCGATTTCCGAAGCCCTGGAGCACGGTGCGCCTGACGGCTTGCGTTTCGGTGCCGTGGATAACCTGGAACAGACCAACTACCCGCTGACCCTGCTGGTCAGCCTTGGTGCCGAGCTGGCGGTGCAGTTCAGCTACCAGTGCGCCAGTTTCGCCCCGGCCTCGGTCGAGCAGATCGGTGCGCATCTGCGGCGCTTGCTGCTGCAAATGACCGCCGGCACGCAACGGCCCCTGGGGGAGCTGAGCTTGCTCGACAGCGGTGAAACCCACCAGCAGGTGCAAGGCTGGAACGCCACCGCCGCCGCTTATCCGGATGAGCATTGCGTCCATCGCCTGTTCGAGGCCCAGGCCCGCCGAACGCCGGATGCCACCGCGCTGGTGTTCGCTGAACAGGCGCTGAGCTACGCCGAACTCAACGTCCGGGCCAACCGCCTGGCCCATCGCTTGATCGAGCAAGGCGTCGGGCCCGATCAATTGGTCGGCGTCGCCCTGGAGCGTGGCGTGGAGATGATTGTCGCCTTGCTGGCCATCCTCAAGGCCGGTGGCGCCTACGTGCCGCTCGACCCGCAGTACCCGGCCGACCGGCTGGCGCACATGATCGAAGACAGCGGCATCGAACTGCTGCTGACCCAACGTTCGCAGCTCAACCAGCTACCGCTGTCCTGTGGGAGCGAGCCTGTGGGAGCAAAGCTTGCTCGCGATGGCGGTGGTTCAGTCAATGGTGATGGTGGGTGTGCCGACGCTATCGCGAGCAGGCTCGCTCCCACAGGAGTTTGCGTTAACACGCTGGTGTTGGATCAGGGGGATGACTGGCTCGACGGTTATGCCGACGAGGCGCCGGCGACGCGCCTGGATGCGGAGCACTTGGCCTACGCCATCTACACCTCGGGTTCCACTGGCAAACCCAAGGGCGTGATGGTACGGCATGGGGCGCTGGTGAATTTCGTCGCGAGTATGGTCCGCGAACCGGGTATCGCCGCCAGTGATCGGGTGCTGTCACTGACCACGTTCTCGTTCGACATCTTCGGCCTGGAACTCTATGGCGCGCTGCTGAGCGGTGCCTGCGTGGTGTTGGTGGACAAGCAGAGTGCCCACGACCCCGAGACGTTGCTCAAGACCATCGACCAGCAACAGGTCAGCGTGGTCCAGGCCACGCCATCGACCTGGCGCATGCTGCTCGACCACCCGGCGTCCGCCTTGCTGGCCGGGCGCAAATGCCTGTGCGGTGGCGAGGCGTTGGCCGAGGACCTGGCGGAGCGGTTGCTGGATGTCGCCGGCGAAGTCTGGAACCTGTACGGCCCGACCGAAACCACCATCTGGTCGGCGGTCTACCGCTTGACCGCCGAGCAGCGCCTGCCGTACCTCGGCCGGCCGATTGCCAACACGTCGCTGCATATCGTCGGCGATCACTTCGCGCCGAACCCGGTCGGGCTCATCGGCGAACTGTTGATTGGCGGCGACGGCCTGGCCCGGGGTTACCACGACCGTGCGGCGCTCACCGCCGAGCGCTTCCTGCCGGACCCGTTCGGCAACGGCGCACGGGTGTACCGCACCGGTGACCTGGCGCGCCAGCGGGGCGACGGCGTGATCGAGTACATCGGCCGGGTCGATCATCAGGTGAAGATCCGCGGTTTCCGCATCGAACTGGGGGAAATCGAAGCCTGCCTGCTGGCCCAGGCGTCGATCCGCGAAGCGGTGGTGGTGCCGCAACAAGGGCCGGGCGGCCTGCAGTTGGTGGCATACCTGATCGCCGCGCATCCACAAACGGCGGAACCGGCGGCCCTGCGCGACGCCCTCAAGGCCCAGCTCGCGCCTTTACTGCCCGACTACATGATGCCGGCGCACTGGCTGTTGCTCGAACGCTTCCCGCTGACCCCCAACGGCAAGCTCGACCGCAAGGCTTTGCCGCTGCCGGACGCCCAGCAACTGCTGCGTGCCTACGTGGCGCCCGAGGGCGCGCTGGAGCAGGACATCGCCGCCATCTGGCAAGACGTGCTCAAGCTCGAGCGAGTAGGGCGCGACGACAACTTCTTTGAACTGGGTGGGCATTCCCTGCTGGCGACGCAAGCGACGGCGCGCCTGCAAATGCAGCAAGGCGCCGCGGTGCCCCTGGACTTGCTGTTCAGCACCCCATCCCTGGCCGACTACGCCGCGCAACTGGCGGCCCACCTGAGCCCTCACTCCAGCGACGACCTGAGTGAGATGCATGATTTCCTGGCAGACCTGGAGACCCTTTGAATGACTCAGCTCGATAACCTGTCTCTGGTTCAGCGATTCATCCGTTTACCGCTCGCCCAACGGCAAGCGTTCCTGCACAAGCTGCACAGCAAGAACATGAGCCTGGCGACGTTGCCGATCCCGGCGATGCGCGACGAGTTCGCGACGCTCGACCTGTCCTACGCCCAGGAACGCCAGTGGTTCCTCTGGCAACTGGACCGCCACAGCGCGGCCTACCACGTGCCCACGGCGCTGCGCCTGCGCGGCGCCCTCGACCTGTCGGCGCTGCAATGCAGTTTCGACGCCTTGCTGGCCCGTCACGACGTGCTGCGCACGGTCTTCATCGACAGCCCGGAGGGCCCCCAACAAGTGGTGCAGGCCCACTTGAGCCTGGCGATCGAACCCCAGGTGGTGTCGGGGCCAGCGGATGAGGCTGCGCTCAAGGCCCTGATCGATGATGAAATCGCTGGATTGTTCGACCTGCAACAGGGGCCGCTGCTGCGGATCAAGCTGCTGCAACTCGCCGCGGACGATCATGTGCTGGTGCTGACCCAGCACCACATCATTTGCGACGGTGCGTCGGCGCAGATCATGGTCAATGACCTGGTCCAGCTCTACGCCGCTCACCGCAGCGGTCAGACGCCGACCCTGGCGCCTTTGCCGATCCAATACGCCGACTATGCGATCTGGCAGCGCAAATGGATGGAGGCCGGCGAGCTGGAGCGGCAACTGGCCTATTGGACCGAACGACTGGGGGACGGCGGCGAAGTCCTGCCGTTGCCAACGGATCGCCCGCGCCCGGCGGTGCAGAGCCATCGCGGCGCACGCCTGGACCTGACCGTTGACGCCGGGCTGACCCAGGGCCTGAAGCAATTGGCCCAGCGCGAAGCCTCGACGCTGTTCATGGTCTTGCTGGCGTCGTTCCAGGCCTTGTTGCACCGCTATAGCGGCCAATCGGACATCCGTGTCGGCGTACCGGTGGCCAACCGTAATCGCCCGGAAACCGAAGGCCTGATCGGATTTTTCGTCAACACCCAAGTGCTTAATGCCCAGGTGCGCGGCGACCTGCCTTTCGACCAATTGCTGGCGCAGGTCAAACAGGCTTCGCTGGGCGCGCAGGCCCATCAAGACCTGCCGTTCGAGCAGTTGGTGCAGGCACTGGCACCCCAGCGGCAGGCGAGCCACAGCCCGCTGTTCCAGGTGATGTTCAACCACCAGAGTGGCGGCGCGGCCCAGGCCCTGCAACTGCCGGGGCTGCAGGTCGAGAGCCTCGACTGGAGTTCCCACACCGCCCAGTTCGACTTGACCCTCGACACTCACGAAACCCACGGTGAACTGGGCGCATCCCTGAGCTACGCCACTGACCTGTTCGACGCCAGCACCGTGCAGCGCCTGGCCGAACACTGGCTGAACTTGCTGCACGGCATCGTCGCCAATCCCGGCCAACGTATCGGTGAATTGCCGTTGCTGACGGCCACCGAGCAACAGCAACACATCGCCCAATGGAACCCGGCGCCACGCAGCTTCCCGGGCGAGGCCTGCCTGCATCAGCGCATCGCCGAACAGGCGCGCTTGCGTCCCGACGCCATCGCGTTGCGTTTCAACACCCAAACCCTGACCTACGGTGAACTCAACACCCAGGCCAACCGCCGCGCCCATCAGTTGATCGCCCACGGCGTCGGCCCGGATGTACGGGTGGGATTGGCCGCCGAGCGGGGCTTCGACATGCTGGTGGGCCTGCTGGCGATCCTCAAGGCCGGCGGCGCCTACGTGCCGCTGGACCCGACGTATCCCCAGGATCGTCTGGCCTACATGATGCAGGACAGCGGCATTCGTTTGCTGCTGACCCAAGCGGCCCTGGTCGATCAGTTGCCAGTGCCGGAGGGCATGCAGACGCTGCTGCTGGACGCCGATGACAGCGCCTTCGCCGACAGCGATCCGCACGTAGCGATGGACGCTGCGAACCTCGCCTACGTGATCTACACCTCCGGTTCCACCGGTAATCCAAAAGGCACCTTGCTGCCGCACCACAACGTGCTGCGCCTGTTCGAGGCCACCGAATCCTGGTTCAATTTTGGCGCGCAGGATGTCTGGAGCCTGTTCCATTCCTACGCGTTCGACTTCTCGGTCTGGGAAATTTTCGGCGCACTGCTCCACGGTGGCGAGTTGTTGATCGTGCCGTATGACGTCAGCCGCTCACCGCAGCAGTTCCATGAACTGCTCTGCGACGCCGGGGTGACGGTGCTCAACCAGACACCGTCGGCGTTCAAGCAGTTGATGCACGAAGCCTGCGCCGATGACCGGGCCAACGCCTTGCGCTACGTGGTGTTCGGCGGCGAGGCGCTGGACGTCAAGTCCCTGCGCCCGTGGTTCGAGCGCTTCGGCGATGCGGCGCCGCAACTGATCAACATGTACGGGATCACCGAAACCACCGTGCACGTGACCTACCGTCCGCTGTCGATAGCGGACCTGGAACAGGACGCCAGCAGCCCGATTGGCGAGCCGATTGCCGACCTGTCCTGGTACTTGCTGGACGGCGATTTGAACCCGGTACCAAAAGGCTGCATCGGTGAGTTGTACGTGGGTCGCGCCGGCCTGGCCCGGGGCTACTTGAATCGTGGCGACCTCACCGCATTGCGGTTCATCCCCGACCCGTTCGGCGAAAGCGGCGCACGGCTGTACCGCACCGGCGACCTGGCGCAGTACCGCAGCGACGGCGTGATCGAGTACGTCGGTCGCATCGACCACCAAGTGAAAATTCGCGGTTTCCGCATCGAACTGGGCGAGATCGAAGCGCGCCTGAACGCCCTGGATTCAGTGCGCGAAGCGTTGGTGTTGGCCCAGGAAGGGCCGAGCGGCCAGCAACTGGTGGCTTACGTAATCCCGGCACACATCGGCGAGGATGAAGCTGGCCTGCGCGACCAGATCAAGACCCAGCTCAAGGCCGAGCTGCCGGACTACATGGTGCCGACGCACCTGTTGTTCCTCGAACAATGGCCGTTGACCGCCAACGGCAAGCTCGACCGCAAGGCCTTGCCCACCGCCGACGCCAGCCAGGTCCAGCAGGCCTACGTGGCGCCGCGAAGTGAACTGGAACAACAGATCGCGGCGATCTGGCAAGACGTGCTCAAGGTCGAGCGGGTCGGCTTGAGCGATAGCTTCTTCGAACTGGGCGGCCACTCGCTGCTGGCGACGCAGATGGTGTCGCGCATTCGCCAGACCCTCGGCCTGAATCTGCAACTGCGCCAGTTGTTCGAGAACGCCAGCCTTGAGGCTTGTGTGGCGGCGCTGATGGACGGCGACGTGGCACGGCCGGCGAGCATCCCGCGTCTTTCCCGGGACCAGGCACCGTTGCCGTTGTCCTACGCCCAGCAACGCCAGTGGTTCCTCTGGCAGATGGAGCCCGACAGCGCGGCGTACCACATTCCGGCGGCGCTGCGGATTCAGGGCGACCTGGACCTGGAGGCTTTGCAACAGAGTTTCGCCGCCCTGGTGCGGCGCCACGAAAGCCTGCGTACCACCTTCGTCCAGGTCGACGAGCAAGCGTTCCAGGTCATTCACCCACAGATGAACCCGGTGGTAATCCCGCAGATGCTCGAGGGCGGCAATGAACAGATCCAGGCCTTCGTCCGCCAGCAGATCGCCCAGCCCTTCGACCTGCAAAACGGCCCGCTGCTGCGGGTCGGCCTGCTGCGGGTGGCGGCCGACGAGCATGTGCTGGTGCTGACCCAGCACCACATCGTCTCCGATGGCTGGTCGATGCAATTGCTGGTGCAAGAACTGATGCAAGGTTATGCCGCGTGCCGCCAGGGTGAGTCCCTGGCATTGGCCGAGCTGCCGATCCAGTACGCTGATTACGCGGTATGGCAACGTCAGTGGATGGACGCCGGCGAGCGGGAACGGCAACTGGCGTATTGGACCGATGTGCTGGGGGGCGAGCAGCCGTTGTTGGCGCTGCCCACCGACCGGCCGCGCCCGACCCGGCAGAGTTTTGCCGGCGCCCGCCTGGCAATCGACTTGCCGCAGGCCTTGGGCCAACAGCTGCGACAGCTGGCCCAGCGCGAAGGCAGCACGCTGTTCATGGTCTTGCTGGCCTCGTTCCAAGCCTTGCTGCACCGCTACAGCGGCCAGACGGACATTCGTGTCGGCGTGCCCATCGCCAACCGCAACCGGGTGGAAACCGAAGGCCTGATCGGCTTCTTCGTCAACACCCAGGTGCTCAAGGCCGAGGTCGATCCGCAGCAGCGTTTCAGTCAATTGCTGGCGCAGGTCAAACAGGCGGCCATCGGCGCCGAAGCCCATCAGGACCTGCCGTTCGAACAACTGGTCGAAGCCCTGCGGCCTGAACGCAACCTGAGCCACAGCCCGTTGTTCCAGGTGTTGTACAACCACCAGAGCGTGGCTCGCCAGGCACTGCCGGCGCTGCCCGGTCTGGTGATCAAGGCCCAGGAATGGGAAAGCCAGACCGCCCAGTTCGACCTGACCCTCGACACCCTGGAAGCCGAGGGTGAACTCGGTGCGGCGCTGACTTATGCCACTGATTTGTTCGACGCCGGCACCGTGCAGCGCCTCGCGGAACACTGGCTGAACCTGCTGCACGGCATCGTCGCCGATGCCCACCAACGCATCGGTGAATTGCCGTTGCTGACGGCCACCGAGCACCAGCAACACATCATCCAATGGAACCCGGCGCCACGCAGTTTCCCGGGCGAGGCCTGCCTGCATCAGCGCATCGCCGAACAGGCGCGCTTGCGTCCCGACACCATCGCGTTGCGTTGCAACGCCCAAACCCTGACCTACGGCGAACTCAACGCCCAGGCCAACCGCCGCGCCCATCAGTTGATCGCCCACGGCGTCGGCCCGGATGTACGGGTGGGATTGGCCGCCGAGCGGGGCTTCGACATGCTGGTGGGCCTGCTGGCGATCCTCAAGGCCGGCGGCGCCTACGTGCCGCTGGACCCGACGTATCCCCAGGATCGTCTGGCCTACATGATGCAGGACAGCGGCATTCGTTTGCTGCTGACCCAAGCGGCCCTGGTCGATCAGTTGCCAGTGCCGGAGGGCATGCAGACGCTGCTGCTGGACGCCGATGACAGCGCCTTCGCCGACAGCGATCCGCACGTAGCGATGGACGCTGCGAACCTCGCCTACGTGATCTACACCTCCGGTTCCACCGGTAATCCAAAAGGCACCTTGCTGCCGCACCACAACGTGCTGCGCCTGTTCGAGGCCACCGAATCCTGGTTCAATTTTGGCGCGCAGGATGTCTGGAGCCTGTTCCATTCCTACGCGTTCGACTTCTCGGTCTGGGAAATCTTTGGCGCGTTGCTGCATGGCGGTGAGTTACTGATCGTGCCGTATGACATCAGCCGTTCACCGCAGCAGTTCCACGAATTGCTCTGCGATGCCGGGGTGACGGTGCTCAACCAGACACCGTCGGCGTTCAAGCAGTTGATGCACGAAGCCTGCGCCGATGACCGGGCCAACGCCTTGCGTTACGTGGTGTTTGGCGGCGAGGCGCTGGACGTCAAGTCCCTGCGCCCTTGGTTCGAGCGCTTTGGCGATGCCGCGCCGCAACTGATCAACATGTACGGCATCACCGAAACCACCGTGCACGTGACCTACCGTCCGCTATCAGTGGCGGACCTGGAACAGGATGCCAGCAGCCCCATCGGCGAACCGATTGCCGACCTGTCGTGGTACTTGCTGGACGGCGACCTCAATCCGGTGCCGAAAGGCTGCATCGGTGAGTTGTACGTCGGTCGCGCCGGCCTGGCCCGGGGCTACTTGAATCGTGGCGACCTCACCGCGTTGCGGTTCATCCCCGACCCGTTCGGCGAAAGCGGTGCCCGCCTGTACCGCACCGGCGACCTGGCGCAGTACCGCAGCGATGGCGTGATCGAGTACATCGGCCGTATCGACCATCAAGTGAAGATCCGCGGTTTCCGCATCGAACTGGGCGAGATCGAAGCGCGCCTGAACGCCTTGGCTTCGGTGCGCGAAGCGCTGGTGTTGGCCCAGGAAGGGCCGAGCGGCCAGCAACTGGTGGCTTACGTGGTCCCGGCGCACATCGGCGAAGACGAAGCGGGCCTACGCGAGCAGATCAAGACCCAGCTCAAGGCCGAGCTGCCGGACTACATGGTGCCGACGCACCTGTTGTTCCTCGAACAATGGCCGTTGACCGCCAACGGCAAACTCGACCGCAAGGCCTTGCCCACCCCCGACGCCAGCCAGGTCCAGCAGGCCTACGTGGCGCCACGAAGTGAACTGGAACAACAGATCGCCGCGATCTGGCAAGACGTGCTCAAGGTCGAGCGGGTCGGCTTGAGCGATAACTTCTTCGAGTTGGGCGGCGACTCGATTGTCTCCATCCAAGTGGTCAGTCGCGCCCGCCAGGCGGGCATTCGCTTTACTCCCAAAGATTTGTTCCAGCACCAGACCGTGCAGGCGCTGGCAGGTGTCGCCCAGACCGGTGGGGAAGCGTCGGCAATCGATCAGGCGCCGGCTGAAGGATCGACGCCGCTGCTGCCGATCCAACAGGCGTTTTTCGCCGAGGCGATTCCCCAGCGTCACCATTACAACCAGTCGGTGCTGCTGCAACCGGCCAGTCCGTTGCAAGCATCGGTGGTGGAGCAGGCTTTGCAGGCGCTGGTGCTGCACCACGACGCCTTGCGTTTGTCCTTCAATGAAACCGCCGAAGGTTGGCGCGCCGAGCACCGTGAGGTGGCGGCGCAACAGCAAGCTTGGGGGAACGACGGTTTGCTGTGGCAGCGTGACGTGGCCGATGCCAGCGCGCTGGAAACCCTCGCCAATCAGGCCCAGCGCAGCCTCGACCTGCACGCCGGGCCGCTGTTGCGCGGCGTCCTGGCGACCTTGGCCGATGGCAGCCAGCGCCTGTTGCTGGTGGTTCATCACTTGGCGGTGGACGGTGTGTCGTGGCGGATTCTGTTCGACGACCTGCAAACCGCCTACCAGCAGTTGCTCGCCGGCCAAAGGCTGCAACTGCCGGCCAAGACCAGCTCGGTCAAGGTGTTTGCCGAGCAGTTGCAGGCCCACGCCCGCAGCGCGGAACTGCAACAGCAATTGGCCTACTGGCAAGGGCAACTGCACGACGCCCCGACCGACCTGCCGTGCCTCGACCCCGAGGCGATCGGGCAAAACCATGAGGCCGTCACCGTTCATACACGGCTCGACGCGCACTTGACCCGGCAGTTGCTGCAAGAGGCGCCGGCGGCCTATCGCACCCAGGTCAACGACCTGTTGCTCACGGCCCTGGCCCGGGTGATCTGCCGCTGGACCGGCCACGACAGCCTGTTGCTCCAGCTCGAAGGCCATGGCCGCGAAGAGCTGTTCGCCAACGTCGACCTGACTCGCACGGTGGGATGGTTCACCAGCCTGTTCCCGGTGCGGTTGTCGCCGGCCGTCGAACTGGCGGACTCGATCAAGTCGATCAAGCAAGGGCTGCGGACGATTCCCGACAAAGGCGTGGGGTTCGGTGCGCTGCGTTACCTGGGCGACGACGCCAGCCGGGCGGCCCTGGAAGCACTGCCGGTGCCGCGCATCACGTTCAACTACCTCGGTCAGTTCGACGGCAGTTTCGATCAGGACCAAGGCGCGCTGTTCAGCCCGGCCAGCGAAAGCGCCGGTGACGAGCAAAGCCCGCTGACCACCTTGGGCAACTGGCTGACGCTCAACGGCCAGGTGTTCGATGGCGCGCTGCGGTTGGGCTGGACGTTCAGCCAGCGACAGTTCGAGCCGGCGATCATCCAGCAGCTGGCCGATGACTACGCCAGCGAGCTGGCGCTGCTGATCGCCCATTGCTGTGACCCGACGAACCAGGGCATGACGCCGACGGATTTCCCCCTGGCCGGCCTGACCCAGGCGCAGCTCGATGGCCTGGCGCTGTCGGCGCGCGGCGTGGAAGACCTTTACCCGCTGGCACCGATGCAGCAGGGCATGTTGTTCCACAGCCTCTACGAGGCGGGCAGCGGCCAGTACATCAACCAGATGCGCCTGGACATTGAAGGCCTCGACCCCCGGCGTTTCGAGGCGGCCTGGCAAGCGGCGGTCGATGCCCATGACATTCTGCGCAGCAGTTTTATCTGGCAGGGCAGCGAGCGCCCGGTGCAGGTGGTGCACAAGCAGGTGCGCGTGCCATTCACCTCCCTGGACTGGAGCGCCCGCACCGATGCCAGCCAGGCCCTGGACGCACTGGCGGATGCCGAACGCGAGCAGGGCTTCGACCTGGCCTGCGAGCCGTTACTGCGCCTGGTGCTGGTGCGCACCGCCGAGCGGCGTTATCACCTGATTTACACCCATCACCACATCCTGATGGATGGCTGGAGCAACTCGCAGTTGCTCGGCGAGGTGCTGCAACGCTATGACGGCCAGGCCCTGCCGCGCCCGGCCGGGCGCTATCGGGACTACATCGCCTGGCTGCAAGGCCGCGACGCCCAGGCCAGCGAAACCTTCTGGCTGGCGCAACTGCAACCCCTGGAGGCGCCGACGCGTCTGGCCGAGACCCGTTTCGCGCCGCTGCAATCGGCGCTGGAAAGCAGCCACGCCAGCCACTATCACCACCTGACGCCCGAGCAGACCCAGCGCCTGGGTGAGTTCGCCCGCCAGCAGAAAGTCACCCTCAACACCGTCGTCCAGGCGACCTGGCTGTTGCTGCTGCAGCACTACACCGGACACGCCACCGTGGCCTTCGGCGCCACCGTGTCGGGGCGTCCGAGCGAGCTCAAGGGCGTCGAACAGCAGATCGGCCTGTTCATCAACACCTTGCCGGTCATCGCCAGCCCGCGTCCGGAGCAAGCGCTGAGCGAGCTGCTGCTACAGGTCCAAGGCCAGAACGTGGCCTTGCGCGAGCACGAACATACGCCGCTGTTCGAGATCCAGCGCTGGGCCGGGCAGGGCGGCGACGGTTTGTTCGACACCTTGCTGGTGTTCGAAAACTACCCCGTGTCCCAGGCCCTGCAAGAGCAGGCGTCCTCGGGCTTGAGCTTCGGCAGCGTGGCCAGCCAGGAACAGACTAATTTCCCGTTGACCCTGGCCGTCAATCTAACTGACATCCTGAGCCTGCACTTCACCTATGCCCATGCTGCTTTCCCTACACACACCGTCGAGCGCCTGGCTGAGCAGGTGGCACACATGCTCGCGCAGATGGTGAGCCTGCCGGCTGGCGGTTGCGTGGGCGACATCCAACTGCTGGATGCGACGACCCGCGACAGGCTGCTGGGCGACTGGAACGCCACGTCGGTGGTGGAACCGCCTCGGCGCCTGGTTCATCAATGGATCGAGGCCCAGGCCCAAAGCAGCCCCGACGCGGTCGCCCTGGTCAGCGAGCAGGAAACGCTCACTTACGCCGAGCTCAATGCCCGGGCCAATCGCCTGGCCCATGGCTTGATCGAACGCGGCATTGGCCCCGATGTCTTGGTGGGCCTGGCGTTGTCGCGCAGCGTGCAGATGGTCGTCGGCTTGCTGGCAGTGCTCAAGGCCGGTGGCGCCTACGTGCCGCTGGACCCGGCCTATCCCCGGGATCGCCTGGCGTACATGGTCGAGGACAGCGGCATCGCCTTGCTGCTCACTGAAACCGAGGTGCTGCCGCTGTTCGGCGACGCTGCCGTGGCCGCGCTGCTGTTGGATCAACCCGGGCAATGGCTGGCCGGCTACAGCGAGCGCGACCCTGGCGTGGTCATCGACGGCGAAAACCTCGCTTATGTGATCTACACCTCCGGCTCTACCGGCAAGCCCAAGGGCGTGACCTTGCGCCATGCCGCCCTGAGCAACCACATGGCGTGGATGCAAGGTTGCTTGAAACTGACGGCCGCCGACCGCGTCCTGCAGAAAACCGCGATCAGCTTCGATGCCTCGGTCTGGGAGTTCTGGCTGCCGTTGATGAGCGGCGCGCAGCTGGTGCTCGCCAACCCGCACCTGAACCTCGACCTGACCACCCTCTGGGCCGACGTGGCGCGGTGGCGCATCAGCGTGCTGCAAATGGCGCCGTCGCTGTTGCAGGCCTTGCTGCCAGTGGCGACCCGCGAACAGCTGGCCTCCCTGCGCCTGCTGCTGTGCGGTGGCGAAGCCCTCAGCGCGCACCTGTCGCGCCAGGTCATGGCGCTGTTCGAGGGTGAACTGCGCAACCTGTATGGCCCGACCGAAGCGACCATCGACACCAGCAGCCATGCCGTGGTGCGCGACAGCGAGGACGACGCCGAGCGAATCATCGCCATTGGTCGTCCCATCGATAACGTGCGCACCTACGTGCTGGATGCGGCATTGCAGCCTTGCGCCGTGGGCGCCGTCGGCGAGTTGCACATCGCCGGTGATTCCCTGGCCCGTGGTTACCACCAGCGACCGGCCCTGAGCGCCGAGCGTTTCATTCCCGATCCGTTCGCCCCCGTTGCGGGCGGTCGCCTGTATCGCACCGGTGACCTGGCGCGTTATGGCGCGGACGGGGTGATCGAGTACCTCGGCCGGATCGACCATCAAGTGAAGATCCGTGGCCTGCGCATCGAACTGGGGGAAATCGAAGCGCGCCTGCAGGCCGATGCCGAGGTGCGCGATGCGGTGGTGCTGGCGCGGGACGACGTGAGCGGACCGAACCTGGTGGCCTATCTGGTCGGCCAGGACGGCTCCCTGGATTCGGCCAGCCTGGGCGACCGACTCAAGGCGCGACTGGCGGCCCAGGTGCCGGACTTCATGGTGCCGACCCATTGGGTCTTCCTCGACCGCTTGCCGCTGACCCCCAACGGCAAGCTCGATCGCAAGGCCTTGCCGGCACCGGGCACCCGTGCCCTGCAACCGGCTTACCTGGCGCCCCGGAGCGACCTGGAATGCCGGGTCGCGGCGATCTGGCAAGACGTGCTCAAGGTCGAGCAGGTCGGGCTGGGCGACGACTTCTTCGAGCTGGGCGGGCATTCGCTGCTGGTGGTGAGCGTGGTCTCGCGCCTGCAACTGGAACTGGGCCTGACCTTGACCCCGCAACTGATTTTCCAATTCCCGGTACTCGGCGCGTTCGTGGCGCAACTCGAGCCTGCCGGCGAACCCATGAGTACGTCGAAATTGAGCAAGCTTGAAGCGCTGCTCGATGAATTTGAGGAGGTTTGATGGACACCGCTGTCGCACAACGTATTGCCAGGCGCTTCATAACGCTGCCGCTGGAAAAACGTCGCTTGTACTTGCAGAAAATGCTTGAAGAGAACGTTTCCCCGGCGAACCTGCCCATTGCGCCTGTCAGTGCCGAGTTCGACACGTTGTCGCTGTCGTTTGCCCAGGAACGCCAATGGTTCCTCTGGCAGTTGGACCCCGAGAGCGCGGCTTATCACATGCCCACGGCCCTGCGCTTGCGCGGGCCGCTGGACATCGCTGCGCTGGAGCAAAGTTTCACGGCGTTGGTGGCGCGTCACGAGAGCCTGCGCACCACCTTCCAGATCCATGGCGAGCAGGTCGTGCAGCAAGTGCACGCGGCGGCGCCGGTGCGTTTGCAGGCCGACGCCCTGGAACCATTGCCGGACGAGACGCAGCTGCGCCGGTTGATCGAAGCAGAAACTCGCCAGCTCTTCGACCTGCAACAGGGGCCGCTGCTGCGTACGCGCCTGCTGCGGTTGGCGGCGGATGATCACGTGTTGATCGTGACCTTGCACCACATCGTTGCCGATGGCTGGTCGATGCAGGTGATGGTCGAGGAATTGGTCAACGGCTACGCCGCCTTCAGCCAGGGCCGCGCGCTGGAACTACCGGCGCTGCCGATCCAGTACACCGACTACGCCATCTGGCAGCGGCACTGGATGGAAGCGGGCGAGCGCGAACGCCAGTTGGAATACTGGACCGCACGCTTGGGGGGCCAGCAACCGGTGCTGGAACTGCCGACCGATTTCCCCCGTCCGGCGGTGATGAGCTATCGCGGCGCGCGACTGGAGCTCGCCATCGACGGGGTACTGGCCGGCGACCTCAAGCACATGGCCCAGCGTGAGGGCGTCAGCCTGTTCATGATTTTGCTGGCCTCGTTCCAAGCGCTGCTGCATCGCTACAGCGGCCAGAACGACATCCGCGTCGGCGTGCCGACGGCCAACCGCAACCGGGTCGAGACCGAGCGCCTGATCGGCTTTTTCGTCAATACCCAGGTGCAGGGCAGCGATGTGCAGAGCGAGGATGCGTTTGGCGCCTTGCTGCAACAAGTGAAACAGACAGCCCTGGGCGCCCAGGCTCACCAGGAGCTGCCGTTCGAACAATTGGTCGAAGCGTTGCAGCCTGAGCGCAACCTGAGCCACAGCCCGCTGTTCCAAGTGATGTTCAACCACCGGACCCAAGGCCCGGCGGGCGAGGGGCCGGTCGGTGCGTTGAAAGTCGAGGGGCTGAGCTGGGATTCTCACACGGCACAATTCGACCTGACCCTGGAAACCGTCGAGCATGGCGAAGGCCTTTCGGCTGCACTGATCTATGCCACCGACCTGTTTGGCGCCGAGACGATTGCGCGCATGGCCGGGCATTGGCAGAACCTGTTGCGGGCCATCGTGGCCGACCCGGCGCAGCGCATCGGTGAATTGCCATTGCTCGACGCAGCCGAGCGCCAGGCCCTGCTCGACGACGGCCAGCGCACCGCGGTGCCGGCGCCCGAGGCGGGTTTTGTCCACCAACTATTCGAGCGACAAGCGGCGCGCACCCCGGACGCCCCGGCGCTGGTGATCGACGGCGAGCGCTGGAGCTACGGCCAACTCAATGCCCGGGCCAATCAACTGGCGGGGAAACTGCAGAGCCTCGGCGTGACTTCCGATGTCCTGGTGGGCATTGCCGTGGAGCGCAGCGCGCACATGCTGGTGGGCCTGCTGGCGATCCTCAAGGCCGGCGGCGCCTACTTGCCGCTGGACCCGGCGTTCCCCCAGGACCGCCTGGCGTACATGATCGAAGACAGCGGCATCGAGCTGCTGCTGACCCAACGTTCGCTGCTCAACCAATTCTCAGCACCCTGTGGGAGCGAGCCTGCTCGCGAAGGCGGTGGTTCAGTCGATGGCGATGGTGGGTGTGCCGACGCTATCGCGAGCAGGCTCGCTCCCACAGGGGCGGGGGTTGGCGTCAAGACATTGGTATTGGACCAGGAGGGTGACTGGCTCGACGGCTATAGCTGCGAGGCACCGGCAACGCGCCTGGATGCGGAACACCTGGCCTACGCGATCTACACCTCCGGCTCCACCGGCAAGCCCAAGGGCGTCATGGTGCGCCACGGCGCGCTGACCAACTTCGTCGCGAGCATGACCAAGGCACCGGGCATGACGGCCCAGGACCGGGCGTTGTCGCTGACCACGTTCTCGTTCGATATTTTCGGCCTGGAGATCTACGTGCCGCTGATGGTCGGCGCCTGCATCGTGCTGACCGGCCAACACGTCGCCCAGGATCCGTACGCGGTGTTGGCATTGATCGCGGCCGAGCAGGTCAATGTGCTGCAGGCCACGCCGTCGACCTGGCGCATGTTGCTGGACAATGAAAACGCCCAGGGTCTGCGCGGCTGCAAATGCCTGTGCGGGGGCGAGGCGTTGCCCCGGGAACTGGCCGTGCGCATGCTCGCCCTCGGCGGTGAAGTGTGGAACCTCTACGGCCCGACGGAAACCACCATCTGGTCGGCCTTGCACCCGTTGCAAACCCAGGCCGCGCAACCGTGGCTCGGCGGGCCCATCGACAACACCACGCTGTACATCGTCGGTGCCGACCTGATGCCGGTGCCTTATGGCGTGGCCGGGGAATTGCTGATCGGCGGCCAGGGCCTGGCCCGTGGTTATTTCCAGCGCCCGGCGCTGACCGCCGAACGCTTCGTGCCCCATCCGTTTGTCGCCGGCGAGCGTCTGTATCGCACCGGTGACCTGGCGCGCCAGCGTGCCGACGGGATCCTTGAATACCTCGGGCGCATCGACCATCAAGTGAAGATCCGCGGCTTTCGCATCGAGCTGGGAGAGATCGAGGCACGTCTGCTGGAACAGGACAGCGTGCGCGAAGCGGCGGTGCTGGCCCAGGACGCGCCGGGCGGCCAGGCGTTGGTGGCGTACATCGTGCCGAGCGCTGAATTGAGTGACCTGGACGCCACCGCCCAGAGCGGCCTGCGCGACAGCCTCACCACACGGCTCAAGGTCAACCTGCCCGACTACATGGTGCCGTCCCACGTGGTGCTGTTGCCGCGCTTCCCGCTGACGCCCAACGGCAAGCTGGATCGCAAGCAATTGCCCAAGCCCGATGCCAGCCAATGGCAGAAAACCTATGTCGCGCCGCAGACGCCCACGCAGCAGGCGGTGGCGACGATCTGGGCCGATATCCTCAAGGTCCAGCGGGTCGGCCTGGACGACAGTTTCTTTGAACTGGGTGGCCACTCCTTGCTGGCGACCCAGGTGATGTCACGGATTCGCCAGCAACTGAATATTCAGGTGCCGTTGCGCCTGTTGTTCGCCCATCACAGCCTGCGGGCGTTTGTCGAGGCCATGGGCACGGCATCGGCGCACGATGAAGCGAGCATCCCACGCATTGCTCGCGACCAGCCGCTGGCGCTCTCTTTTGCCCAGCAACGACAGTGGTTCCTCTGGCAACTGGAACCCACCAGCAGCGCCTATCACATTCCCGCAGCGCTGCGTTTGCGCGGTGCCCTCGACCGTGCCGCGCTGCAACAGAGCTTCGATGCGCTGGTGGCGCGTCATGAGAGCCTGCGGACCCGCTTCTTGCTCGACAACGAGCGCCCCCTGCAAGTGATCGACGAACCGGCGCCGCTGGCCCTGGCGGTCGAATCAATCGACGCCACTGTCGATGACCAGGCCTTGCGCGGTTTGATCGAAGCCGAAACCCGGCAGTTGTTCGATTTGCAGCGCGGTCCGTTGCTGCGGGTCAAGTGGCTGCAATTGGGGGCTGATGACCATGTGCTGATCCTGACCCAGCACCACATCGTCTCCGATGCCTGGTCGATGCAGATCATGGTCGACGACCTGCTGCAGTTGTACGCAGGTTTCAGCCAGGGCCAGGCCGTGGAGCTGGCGCCGCTGCCGATCCAGTACGCCGACTACGCGCACTGGCAGCGGCAATGGCTGGCGGCGGGGGAGCAGCAGCGTCAACTCGACTACTGGATAGAGCAGTTGGGCGGCGAGCAACCGATTCTCGAACTGCCGACCGACCATCCGCGCCCGGCCCAGCAAAGTTATCGCGGCGCACGGCTGCCCATCGTCATCGAACCGGCGTTGGCCGAAGGCCTCAAGCGCCTGGCCCAGCAGCACAACAGCACGCTGTTCATGCTCTTGCTCGCCGGCTTGCAGACCTTGTTGCACCGCTACAGCGGCCAGGACGACATCCGCGTCGGCGTGCCGATTGCCAACCGCAACCGGGTGGAAACCGAGCGCCTGCTGGGCTTCTTCGTCAACACCCAGGTGCTCAAGGCCGACATCGACGGCAACCTGCGATTCGACCAGTTGCTCGATCAGGTCAAGCAACGCGCATTGGGTGCCCAGGCCCACCAGGACCTGCCGTTTGAACAACTGGTGGAACGGCTGGAGCCAGCGCGCAACCTGAGCCACACGCCGCTGTTCCAGGTGATGTTCAACCATGCCAGCGATGCCCGCCGGGACCTGTCGGCGTTGCCGGGCCTGAGCCTGGAGCCACTGACCTGGGATGCAGGCACCGCCCAGTTCGACCTGACCCTGGACACCTTCGAATACGCCGATGGCCTCAGCGCCGCGCTGACCTACGCCAGCGACCTGTTCGAGCCGAGCACCATCGCCCGCCTCGGCGAGCATTGGCTGAACCTGTTGCGCGCCATCGTCGCCAACCCGACCCAGCGCATCGCCGAACTGCCGATGCTGGACGGGGCGCAGCGGCGCCTGATCGTCGAGGACTGGAACCGCACCTTCGCCGATTACCCGAACCATCTCCCGGTGCATCAGTTGATCGAAGCCCAGGTCGAGCGTGACCCCAACGCCGAGGCGCTGGTGTTCGAAGGGCAGTCGCTGAGCTATGCCCAGCTCAACGCCCGCGCCAACCAGCTGGCCCACGCCTTGATCGCTCGCGGCGTCGGCCCGGATGTGCTGGTGGGCATCTCGGTGCAGCGCAGCGTGGAAATGGTCGTTGGCCTGCTGGCGATCCTCAAGGCCGGCGGCGCCTACGTGCCGCTGGACCCGGATTACCCGCCGGAGCGCCTGGCCTACATGATCGAGGACAGTGGCATCGAGCTGCTGCTGACCCAGAGCTCATTGCTCAATCAATTCTGTGGGAGCGAGCCTGCTCGCGATAGCGGCCTGACAGTCGATATTGATGTTGAATGTGATGGCCTCTTCGCGAGCAGGCTCGCTCCCACAGAGGGTGGCGTCAAGACGCTGGTGCTGGATGGGGATGACGATTGGTTGCGCGACAACCCCACCGACAATCCGCCTGTCCGGGTCGTCGCCGAGAACTTGGCTTATGTGATCTACACCTCTGGCTCCACCGGCAATCCCAAGGGCGCCGGCAACAGCCATGGCGCGCTGACCAACCGCTTGTGCTGGATGCAACAGGCCTATGGCCTGGGCGCTGGTGACAGTGTCCTGCAGAAGACGCCGTTCAGTTTCGACGTGTCGGTCTGGGAGTTCTTCTGGCCGTTGATGACCGGCGTGCGCCTGGTCGTCGCGGCACCGGGCGATCATCGTGACCCGCAAAAACTGGTCAGCCTGATCGAACGGGAAACCATCACCACCCTGCATTTCGTGCCGTCGATGCTGCAAGCGTTCGTGCTCGACGCCAACGTCAGCCGTTGCACCAGCCTGTCTCGCATCGTCTGCAGCGGCGAAGCCCTGCCGGTGGATGCCCAGCAGCAGGTGTTCGCCAAGTTGCCCAATGCCCGGCTGTATAACCTCTACGGTCCGACCGAAGCGGCCATCGACGTGACCCATTGGACCTGCCGCGACGAAGGGCGCGATGCAGTGCCCATTGGCGAGCCGATTGCCAACCTGATGACCTACATCCTCGACGATGAGCTGAACCCGGTGCCGAGCGGCGTCAACGGCGAGCTGTACCTCAGCGGCCAGGGCCTGGCCCGCGGTTATCACCGCCGTCCCGAACTGACCGCCGAGCGTTTCGTCGCCAGCCCGTTCGTGGCCGGCGAGCGGCTGTACCGCACCGGCGACCTGGCGCGCTATCGCTCGGACGGGGTGATCGACTACATCGGTCGGATCGACCATCAGGTGAAAATCCGTGGGTTCCGTATCGAGTTGGGGGAAATCGAAGCACGTCTGCTCGAACACGGTGCGGTGCGCGAAGCGGTGGTAGTGGCCCAGGACAGCCGCAGCGGCAAGGTGCTGAGCGGCTACGTGGTCGCCCAGGCCGAGGCAACCGGCGATTGGTCGCAGTTGCGTGAAGCGCTCCTGGGCCATTTGCGCCTGAGCCTGCCGGAACACATGGTGCCGACGCACCTGACCCGCCTGGAACACATGCCACTGAGCCCGAACGGCAAGCTCGACCGCAAGGCGCTGCCGGCGCCGGACCTGGCCGAGCGCCAAGAGGCGTTCACCGCACCGGTCAACGCCACCGAGCGGGCGCTGGTGGAGATCTGGCAAGGGGTGCTCGGCGTCGAGCGGGTGGGCACCGCCGACAACTTCTTCGCCCTGGGCGGCGACTCGATCAACTCGATCCAGGTGGTCAGCCGGGCGCGTGCCCAAGGCATCGGCCTGACCCCCAAGGATCTGTTCCTGCACCAGAATATCCAGGCCCTGGCGCGGGTCGCCACCGCCACCGACGAAGGGCTGATCGACCAGGGGCCGGTCACCGGCGACAGCCTGCTGGTGCCGATGCAGCACTGGTTCTTCGCCAGCGATATCCCGCACCGCGATCACTGGAACCAATCGGTCCTGCTGACCCCGCGCGAACCGCTGGACATCACGCACCTGCAACAGGCCCTCGCTCACGTGGTGGCCCATCACGATGCCCTGCGCCTGCGGTTCACCCAGGCCGACGATGGCCGTTGGCACGCCAGCCACCAGGCCATGGAGGAGCAGCCCCTGGAGATCTGGCAGCGCACTGCGCAGGATGCCACCGAGATCGTCGCCATCGCCGACCAGGCGCAACGCAGCCTCGACCTGCAACACGGCCCGTTGCTGCGTTGCAGCCTGATCGCGGTGCAGGACGGCAGTGCGCGCCTGCACCTGGCGATTCATCACCTGGTCATGGACGGCGTGTCGTGGCGGGTGCTGCTGGAAGACCTGCAAAACGTATATCGCCTATTGCGGGCGAACCAGGCGCTGGCCTTGCCGGGCAAGTCCACGGCGTTCAAGGCCTGGGCCGCGCGGTTGCAGGACTACGCCCACAGCGAAACCCTGAACAAGGAACTGGATTACTGGGTCGGGCAACTGGACCAGCCCTTGCCGCCGTTGCCACGGGCCCGTCCCGAGGGCAGCCAGGCCGCGGCCCATGGCCGTTCGGTGAGCACGCGCCTGGATGCCAAGCAGACCCAGCGTTTGCTCAAGCAAGCGCCGACGGCCTATCGCACCCAGGTCAACGATTTGCTGCTCAGTGCATTGGCGCAAGTGGTCTGCCAATGGACCGGGCAACCGGCCTGCCTGGTGCAACTCGAAGGCCATGGCCGCGAAGAGCTGTTCGAGGGCGTCGACCTGAGTCGCACCGTCGGTTGGTTCACCAGCCTGTTCCCGGTGTTGCTGACGCCGGCGAGCGACCCGGCCGAATCGATCAAGCGGATCAAGGAACAACTGCGCGCAGTGCCGAACAAGGGCTTGGGCTATGGCGTGCTGCGTTACCTGGGTGCCGAAGCGGTCCAGCAACGGCTGGCAAAACTGCCGCCAGCGCGCATCACCTTCAACTACCTGGGGCAGTTCGACCAGAGCTTCGATGAGCAGGCGCTGTTCGTCCCGAGTGAGGAGGGCAGTGGCGCAGGGCATGGCGACGACGTGGCGCTGGGCAACTGGCTGACCCTCGACGGGCGGATTTTCAACGGCCAGTTGTCCCTCGATTGGACCTTCAGTGGCGATGTCTTCGACGAGACCACGCTCCAGCAATTGGCCGATGCCTACTCGGTGGCGTTGCAGCAACTGATCGACCACTGCTGCACCGACGGGCACCTGGGCCTGACACCTTCCGACTTCCCGCTGGCACGGCTGAGCCAGGCGCAACTCAACGGCCTGCCGGTGCCGGTGGCGCAGGTGGAGGACATCTATCCGCTGTCGCCGATGCAGGACGGCATGCTGTTCCATACCCTGGCCGACGACAGCTCCGGCTTGTACATCAACCAGATCTGCCTACCGGTGCATGGCCTGGACACGCAGCGTTTCGCCCGGGCCTGGACCTCGGTGATCGAGCGCGAGGACATCCTGCGCACCAGTTTCCACTGGCAGGATGGCTTGAGCGCGCCGGTGCAAATCGTCCATCGCCACGTTGAATTGCCGCTGCAGGTCGAAGACTGGCGCGGACAGGACATCAGCGAGCAGGCGATCAGCGCCCGGGCGACCGCCGACTACCTGGCCGGTTTCGACTTGAGCCGCGCGCCCCTGCAACGGGTGCTGTTGCTGCGCCTGGAAGATGATCGCTACCAGATGATCTGGACCTGCCACCACATCCTCATGGATGGCTGGAGCAGTTCACGGTTGTTTGGTGAAGTGTTGCAGTTCTACGCCCACGGGCAGGTGCCCAGCCGCAATGGTCGCTACCGCGAGTTCATCGAATGGCTGCAACGCCAGGACCAGGGTGCGCTGGAACGCTTCTGGCGCAGCCGCCTCGATACCCTGGAGCAAGCGACCTCCCTCAACCAGGCGATGTTCCCGCGTCACGCCGAGGCACTGCCGGGGCACGAGGCGTTGTATTCGCGCTGGGACGTGACGCAGACCGCTCGCCTGCAACAGGCCTGCCGCGCCTGGCAGATCACCCCCAATACTTTGATCCAAGGGGCGTGGCTGCTGTTGCTGCAACGCTTTACCGGGCAGGACACCGTGGTCTTCGGCGCCACCGTCGCCGGGCGTCCGGCGGGGCTGGTCAACGCCGATAACATTCTCGGCCTGTTCATCAACACCTTGCCGGTGATCCAGACCCTGGATCCCGAGCAGCCACTGGATCAATGGCTGCAACAGTTGCAGGCCTACAACCTGGACCTTCGTGAGCATTCCCATGCGCCACTGGCGGACATCCAACGCTGGTCGGGCCTGGGCGGGCAGGGCTTGTTCGACAGCATCATCGTGTTCGAGAACTACCCTATCGACGAACGCCTGGGCGAGCAGCAGGACACCGGCCTTAGCTTCGGCGAGTCGCGCAACCATGACGTGACCAACTTCCCGATGGACCTGGCGGTCAATCTGGGTGAAACGCTGTCCATCGAGTACCTGTTCCTGCGCAACGCCTTCAGCGTCGAAGCGGTGGAGCGCATCCGCCGGACCATGGAAGACACCCTGGAAGCGATGATCCATGCACCCCACGCGTGCCTGGGCAATTTGCAGCGCTTGTCGGTGGAACAATGGCAGGCCTTCGAACAATGGAGCGCGGCGCCGAACGGCTGCTATCAGCCGCAGCTGTTGCCGGAGCTGATTGGCCGGCATGCCCAGTCGCGACCGCAGGCCACGGCGCTGGTGTGTGGCGACGATTCGTTGAGTTACGGCGAACTGGAGCGCCGGGCCAACCGCCTGGCCCACCGCTTGATCGAACTCGGCGCCGGCCCGGAAGTGGTGGTCGGCGTGGCCCTGGAGCGTTCGGTGGACATGGTCGTGGCGCTGCTGGCAGTGATGAAAAGCGGCGCGGCGTATGTGCCGCTGGACATCGATTATCCACCCGAGCGCCTGGCGTTCATGATCGAAGATTCGGCCATGGCGCTGTTGCTGACCCACAGCCGGGTACAGGGGCGCTTGCCGGATCTCGACGGTTTGCCGCGCCTGGCCATCGACGGTTTCGACAGTCGTGGCTACAGCGACTTGCCGCCGCGCAGCGGTTTGCTCGGCGGCAACCTGGCCTACCTGATCTACACCTCGGGTTCCACCGGTCGACCCAAGGGTGTCGCCGTGGCGCACGGGCCGATGAGCATGCACTGCCAGGCCATCGCCGGGCTGTATGACATGGACGAGGACACTCGTGAGCTGCACTTCATGTCGTTCGCCTTCGACGGTGCCCATGAACGCTGGTTGAGCACGTTGTTCAGTGGCGGCACCCTGGTGATTCGCGACGGCGCACTGTGGACACCGGAGCAGACCTTCGACGCCTTGCACCGCCATGGCATTACCATCGCCTGCTTCCCGCCGGCCTACCTCAAGCAACTGGCCGAATACGCCGCCAACAGCCAACTGGCGCCACCGCGGGTGCGGGTGTACTGCTTCGGCGGCGATGCGGTGCCGGACCAGACCTTCGAGCAAGTGAAGGCGGCGCTGCGTCCGCAATTCTTCACCAACGGCTACGGCCCGACGGAAACCGTGGTCACACCCATGTTGTGGAAGGTGCCGGCCAGCCAACGTTGCGAGGCCGCCTACGCGCCGATCGGGCGGGCGGTGGGCGAGCGCGCCTTGTATGTGCTCGACGACCACCTCAACCCGTTGCCGCCGGGCATTGCCGGCGAGTTGTACATCGGTGGCGCGGGCATCGCCCGTGGCTATCACCGTCGCCCGGACCTGAGTGCCGAGCGCTTCGTGCCGGACCCGTTCGGCCAGCCGGGCGATCGCCTGTATCGCAGCGGCGATCTGGTGCGCCAGCGCGCCGACGGCGTGCTCGATTACGTCGGGCGTATCGACCACCAGATCAAGGTGCGGGGCTTCCGCATCGAACTGGGGGAAGTCGAGGCCAGCCTGCGGCAACTGGACGATGTCAGCGATGCGTTGGTGATCGCCCGTGACAGCGCCTCGGGCAAGCAACTGATCGGCTACGTGGTCACCCCCGACGGGGTGGCCATCGGCGATCGGCTCAAGGCTGAACTGCGGGCGCAATTGCCGGACTACATGGTGCCGGCCCAGGTGATCTGCCTGGAGGCGTTGCCGGTCACGCCAAACGGCAAGCTCGATCGCCAGGCCCTGCCGGAGCCGGAGTTCAAGGGCAGCGAGTATGTGCCGGGGCGCAACCGCGACGAGCAACTGTTGGCCAAGGTTTGGGCTGAGGTGTTGCAAGTCGAGCGGGTGGGCATCACCGACAATTTCTTCGAGTTGGGCGGTGACTCGATCCTCAGCCTGCAAGTGGTCTCGCGGGTGCGCAACCATGGCGAGCTGAAGATGGAGCTCAAGCTGCGGGACTTGATGCGCGGCCAGACCATCGAGGCGATTTTCGACCAGCGTTCGAACACGCGCGCCGTGACGGCCGAGGATATGACCCAGGTGGCCGCCGAAGGGCAGTTCAACCTGATTCCGATCCAGCAGTGGTGGTTCGACCAGCGCATGAGCGAACCCCATCACTACAACCAGGCACTGATGCTGCGGGCCCGCCAAGGATTGAACCTGACGGCGTTGGAATTGGCGTTGCGCGGCATGATGCAGCAGCACGACGCCTTGCGCCTGCGCTTCAGCGAAGCCGGCGGACGTCACCTGCAGCATTACCAGGCGCTGGAAGACATGCAGGCGCAGTGGGCCAGCGAACCCTTGCTGTGGCAGCACAGCGTGGCCGATGAGGCTGAACTGGAGTTGTACGCCGAACAGGTGCAACGCAGCCTCGATCTGCACAACGGCCCGGTGTGGCGCACGGCGCACGTGACCTTGGGCAACGGTGAAATCCGCGTGTTGATGGTCATTCATCACCTGGTCATCGACACGGTGTCGTGGCGTTTGCTGCTGCAGGATTTGCAGACCGCTTATACGGCCTACAGTGAGGGCCAGGCACCGAACCTGCCGATTCGCACCAGCAGCTACCGGGCCTGGGCCGAGGGCCTGCAAGCCTATGCGCTGGATTATCCGGTGCAGGAAAAAGCCTGGTGGCTGGAACAGATTGACCAGCCGGGCAGCGAGTTGCCGTGTGACAACCTGCGGGGCAAGAACCAGGTGCAGTACCAGTCGGTGGCGCATTTGAGCTTGTCGGAGCAGCACACCCAGCAGTTGCTCAAACAAGTGCCGGCGGTCTACCAGACGCAGATCAACGACGTGTTGCTGGCGGCGCTGAGTCGGGTGTTGTGCCGTTGGAGCCAGCAGCCTTCGGTGCTGATCCAGTTGGAGGGGCATGGTCGCGAGGACCTGGTCAAGGACATCGACCTGAGCCGCAGCCTGGGCTGGTTCACCAGCATGTTCCCGGTGCGACTGGCCCCGAACCCTGAAGCCGATATCGGCACGTCGGTGCGGGCGGTGCAGCGGCAGTTGGCCGCGGTGCCGAACAAGGGCTTGGGCTACGGCGTGTTGCGCTACATGAGCGGCGAGCCGCTGGCCGCCACCTTGGGGCGTGCGCCCCAGGCCCGGGTGACGTTCAACTACCTGGGGCAGTTCGACCAGAGCTTCGACGACAAGGCATTGCTGGTGCCGGCGGCGGAAAGCTACGGCAGCTGCTACAGCCCCCATGCCGCACTCGGTAACTGGCTGGAAGTGGTGGGGCAGGTGTACGACGGGCGCCTGGCGCTGCGTTGCATCTTCAGCACCCGCCGCTACCGTGCCGAGACTGTCGAGGGCTTGATGCGTGCTTACCAGGAGGAACTGGAAGCGTTGATCGAGCACTGCGTGGCGCAGGCGGCTTAAATCTTGTCTCTGTGGCGAGGGAGCTTGCTCCCGCTGGGTCGCGAAGCGGCCCCAAGCCTTTTGTCTGGGAACAAAAACTTGGGCCTGCTGCGCAGTCCAGCGGGAGCAAGCTCCCTCGCCACAGGGTTTTGCATGGGCCTGTGTGGCTCAGCTTTTATCCCTGGTTTTTCATAAGGAACCCCTCCGATGTCCCTGCATCCGGAACTCAATGCTTTCCTCGACCTGGCCGAAGAAAGCCAGGCCGAGGGCCCCGGGCCGTTTCACCTGTCGACACCGGCCCAGGCCCGTGAGGCGTTCGAGCGCACCACGGTGCAATTGCGCTGGAGCGCTCCGGCTGATGTGCAGTGCGCCGCGCACTCATTCACGAGCCGTGACGGCGCGACGCTGGCGCTGCGGCTGTACCGTCCCGCCACGGCGTCGGCCCAGGCGCTGCCGGTGCTGGTGTACTTTCACGGCGGTGGTTATGTGGTCGGCAGCCTGGAATCCCACGACGGCGTCTGCCGCGAATTCTGCGCGCGGACACCCTGTGCGGTGTTGTCGGTGGGCTATCGCCTGGCCCCGGAACACACTTTCCCGACCCCGCTGAACGACGGCGCCGATGCCCTCGACTGGCTGGCCCGGCAGGCCCACGTCGAGGGTTTGGATATCAGCCGCGTGGCGTTCGGCGGCGACAGCGTCGGCGCGACCCTGGCGACGGTGCTGGCGCTGCAATCGGCCTTGGAACCCGCCTCCCTGGCGGTCAAGCCGTGCTTTCAATTGCTCTGCTACCCGGTGACCGATGCGTCCACCAGCAGCCCGTCCACCGAGTTGTTCGGCGAAGGTTATCTGCTGGAGAGCGACACCCTCGAGTGGTTCTACCGGCACTACGCCAATGAGCCCACCGATCGCCTCGACTGGCGTTTCTCGCCGTTGCTGGCGCCCGGTTACCCAGGCCTGGCCCCGGCCCTGATCGCCCTGGCCGGCCATGACCCGCTGCTGGACGAAGGCCGCGCCTACGCCCGGCGTTTGCAAGAGCAGGGGGTGAGCGTGGAACTGATCGAATTCACCGGCCTGATCCACGACTACCTGCGCTTGCAGAGCGTGGTGCCGGAGATTGATGAGGTGTATGGGCAACTGAGCCAGGCGCTGCGGGTTGCACTGACTGCCTGAGGGCCCACCATTCCCTGTGGTGGCCTCAGGATTTGCACACCCCACAATCCCTTGTGGGAACGAGCCTGCTCGCGATAGCGGTAGGTCAGCCGGCATTTGAAGCGACTGATACACCGCCATCGCGAGCAGGCTCGCTCCCACAGTTATGTTTGGGTGGTCTGAGGATTTGCATAC